>CAMDGT010000001.1 GCA_945898025.1 Rickettsia typhi
TTAACTATTATTTTGACCTTACGAACAAAGGAAAAAACAAATATTACAATCGTTTCCGAATTTTCGAGAAGAAGTTTAGGGAAATTATCAACTATTTTAACTATGATGAAACGGCTAGTAAAACAGCAACTAACTAACTCAATTAATAGAAACACAATTAACAAAATATTTAACAAGGTTCGCCAACATCTTTTTGCTGATAATTTAAATCTTTCAGAAAAAGAGAATGGTGAGTTTGAACTCGATGAATCTTATTTTGGAGCTACTGCAAAAGAAGATTAGCAAAATTTAATGGATTAACGAATGAAAAATTTATCTTGCACTTAAAAGAAAGTGAATTTAGATTTAACCATCAAAAACAAGGTTTGTATAAAATCTTCTTAGAAACTATCAGGAAAAATCCCCTTAACTTTTTAATTTTGAAATTATGAAAAATTTTCTTAAAATATTTAATTATTCAACAATAGTTTTTGCTGTTAGTTCTGTCCATTTATTTGCTCAGAATCCAGTAAGTTCTAGTCCTTCATCAGATAAGCCAATAAATCAAAATAATCAGGCTAATTTTCAAGAAATGCATCAAAAAAGAAAAGAAAATAGAGAGAAAATTCAAGGATTAAAAGATGGCGATGATAATAGAGTAATAAATCAAAATTCTCAAAATCAAGGCGGTTCTAGAGGTGGTATGGGTAGCAATACACAAAATCAAGGTCATCATGATCATAGCAATCATCATGATCATAGCAAAATGGATCGTAGAGAAGATAAAAACGAGAAAAGAGGTAATGGAGAAGACATAAGAGATCATAGAGAAGAATATAGGGAAGATGCTACGGCAAGTGGCAATCAACAGCAAAATAGAAGAATTGAAAATAAACAAGCAATGCCAGAAAATCAGTCTAGGAACAAAAATGAAGGCAGTTCAAGAGACTCAAGAGGAGGTAAGAAATTTAATAATCAGGCTTCACCGCAACAAGAAAGAGCGCCAAGATAATTATTAAAGTAATTTTCAGTGGCTTTTTCCTGTAGGCTAGAGCCCCCCACAAGGTAGATCCTCAAGGTAGATCCTCAAGGTAGATCCCCAAGGTAGATCCCCAAGGTAGAGTCACTGAAAAAGTTAATTCTAAAAGCAATAAATTAAAATTTACATATTTTTTGAGAATGAACCATAAATTGGCCCAAACACTGCAATAGCTATCCATAATATTAGTCCGCCCATTACAAAAGTTAGGGTTGGTTGCATTAATCCAATTAACTGATCGATTGAATCATTTATTTCTCTGTCGTAAAAAAACTTAATATTTTTAAGCGAGCTTTCCATATTTCCAGATTCTTCACCAATCTTAAACATTCTTATAACAAGACTCGGGAAGTATCCCGAGCTTGCAATTCCAACCGCTAGTGGTTGACCGTCAGAAATTTGTTGTTTGATAATATTGATACTTCTTTTAATGGCGGTATTTTTAACCACGTTACTTGCTAAATCAAGACATTCAATTACTCCTAGACCGCTTTGAAATGTTATGCTGAAAAATTGGCAAAAACGGGCAGCATCAATTTTGTTTATTACTTTGCCAATTACAGGAATTTTAAGTTTTAAATAATCTATTTTTACAGCCAATTCTTGATTTTTTGCCAACATTTTAATTATTAAATTTAAAATAATGGGAGTTAAAATTATCGTAAACCAATATTTTTTCATGAATCCCGAAAATGCAACCAGTGCAATTGTGGCGAAAGGAAGGCTAATTTGTTGAGAGGTTAGAAATTCAGTGATTTTTGGCACTACTACTGTTGTCATGACTCCAATTACTGAAAACATTAATAATACTCCAAATAGTGGACCAAAAGTTGCTTTTTTGATTTTTCTTTTCATTTCCATGTTCCATTTTAAATCATCCATAATGCTTGAGAAAGCATCGGCAAGGCGCCCTGTTTTTTCCGCGGTACCAATTAAACCGATATAAACCTTACCGAATACATCTGGATGCTTTGCTAAGCTTTCTGATAATAAATTACCATTTCTAATCGAATCATGTATTTCATGCATTAAATTTTTAATTTTAGGGGTTTCTGCGGTGTCTCTTAAGTCGCAAATGGAATCAACAATTGATATTCCGGCCCTATCCATTTGCTCTAGATGTAAAAAAATAGTAATGAGGTCTTTACTTTTTACTTTATTGAAAAAGCTACCAATTGAGTTATTGGATTCTACTTTAAAAGAAATGAGTTCAAGACCTTTATTTTTTAGATTTGTAGTTAAGTCAGATGGATTCTCTGCTACAATTTTGCCATTAACATATTTGCCTTCTAAATTAATGGCTTTATAGCGATATTGATTCATTTTGTTAGTCTAATTAAGAATTTTAAGCAATTTAACATAACAATAATTTATTGATATGTTAAATTTATGAAATAACGATATTGCAACTTGTAATGTTGTTATTTTTTGTATTTTCTCATTTTATTGAGAATTATATCTCTTTTAACTTTAGAAATATGATCAACAAATGTAATACCATTTAGGTGATCTATTTCGTGCTGAAGGCAAGTTGATGCCACTCCTTCAAAATGCTCGATCCTTTCTTTGCCAAAATAATCAAGAAACTTTATGGTTACTGATTTTGGTCTCGTTACTTCTGCTCTTGCTTCAGGGAATGATAAACAGCCTTCATTAAATGATTTCTGTTCACTGTCTTTTTCAATGATTTCTGGGTTTATAAAATATTGAGGATTGCTGTTCCTGATATTATTTTGACAATTATGATCGTGATGATGGTGGTGATGATGCTCTATTTCGTAGTCGAGATCCATTACTAAGGCTCTTTTTAATACCCCAACCTGCACTGCCGCTAAGCCAACTCCATTTTCATAATACATTGTTTCTATCATGTCATCTAAAAAATTGCGAAATTCATCGTCGATTTTAGTGACATCTTGTGAAATTTGTTTTAATAAAGAATTGGGAGCGGTAATAAGTTTTAGAATTGTCATTTTAGTTAAAAATTACTATTAATTATATTTTCTGCAACAATTTTTAAGGTTTCTGTATAAATTAAATGTTCTTGGGTTAAGATTCTTTTTGCTAAAGATTCTTCGGTGTCTATGTTTAATATGGCGACTTCAGATTGTTTAATAATTAAGCCAGAGTCAACCTCTGAATTTACAAAATGAGTGGTGCATCCGGTTTTTTTTGCCTTTGCAAGCAGGGCATCTCTAACCGCATGAGTGCCTTTGAATTTTGGTAGCAAGGAAGGGTGAATATTGATGATTCGTTTTTCCCACTTTTCAACAAACCACGGAGATAAAATTCTCATGAAGCCAGCAAGGCAAATTAGTTGGATATTGTTTTTAACTAATTCTTGGTGAATTTCTTGTTCAAAATCTAGGCGATTCTTAAATATTTCGTGAGAAATAATTTTTGTTTTAATGGATTGACTTTCTGCAAAATGTAGACCTATAGCATTTTTGTTGGCAATTACTAGACTAATTTCAGCGGGGAAGTTTTTTTCTTCTTTGCAGGCATTAATTAGTGCTTTCATATTACTACCTCGACCAGAAATAAAAATTGCAGTTCTAATTTTTTCTGTCATTGATATTGGGTTTAATTATTTAGAATATTTAATTTAAAATTCAGAAAATAATAAATTTTTGATTACTCAATGAAATGTGCATCAAATTATTTGCCTTAAAATTAATTGCCCTAAAATTAGTTGTATTTTGTTAAATAATCAAGAGTTATTAAACTAATAATTGAATATTTGTTAGTGAAATAATAAATAAGTTTAGACAAGTTTTGTTGACTTTTTAGTCTCTGAATTTTATGATTAATATTCATTTTAAATGTTATATTATAAAATATTCTTATGAATCGTCATCATTTCTTAGTTTTAATATTCTTAATATTATTCCCTAATTTAGTTCTAGCAAAGGTTAGCGAATGGTATAAAAATACTAAAATTCCTGCTGAAACCCGCTTACTAATTACTAAATTAGAAAATATCGACAATCAAAAAAATAATAAAATTATAGTTGCGGTTGAATTTAAAATTAATGATGGATGGAAAGTTTATGCAAATGATGCTTCAGGCATGGGAATGCCTCCATCGCCTAATTTTAAAGGCACTTTAAATTATTTAAATCATAAAATATTATGGCCTAAAGCGGAAGAGGTTGCTGAAAAAATAGGGGCGGATATAATTAAATATTCTGTTTACCATCAAAAAATCATTATTCCAATCGAGGTTGAGTTATCAAAAATCGAAAATAATCATTTAATAAATTTACATCTTGATTACGGAATTTGCCGAGATATCTGTATTCCCGCTAGTGCTGATTTTACAATTAATGTTGAAGATTTTAAAGATGAAAATTCTTTAAAAGAAATTAATAAGTTTTTTCCAATTTTGCAATTGCAGGCAGGGCTAAAAGCAAAGAAAAATAATGTTGAAACCAAGATTGTTGATAATTTCATAAATGTCGAGAAATCAAGCTCTGAGGGTGATAAAAATAATTTTTCTGCGGTAGAAAATCAATCAAATAGCTTAGAAAAAATAGAAGAGAAAAATATTGAACCGCTAAAAAATAAGAAAAGCAGTAATAAATTATTATTTTTGATGATACTTGTTGCGATGTTTGGAGGGTTGATTTTGAACATAATGCCATGTGTTTTGCCGGTATTATCTCTCAAGATAATTTCATTAATTAAACATGGACAATCAAGTAAAGCAGAAATTCGCTATAATTTTTTTGCGATTACATTAGGCATCCTAACTTCTTTTATTTGTTTTGCGATAATTGCTATTATCATCAAGCTAAGTGGCAATTACCTTGGTTGGGGTTTGCAATTTCAAAATAAATATTTTCTAATGTTTGTTATTACGCTCCTAGTTTTGTTTATTGGCAGTCTATTAGAATGGTTAATTATAAGCTTCGAGAATCTATCAGTTAATTTATTGCACCAAAAAATTAACCGTCAAAAAAATATATTTATTGCTAATTTCTTATCAGGAGTCTTGGCCGTATTATTGGCGACACCTTGTTCTGCACCAATATTAGGTTCAGCACTTTCATTTGCAATCACTCAAAATTATTTTATTCTTGCAATTATAACAATTGCAATTGGTATAGGTTTTGCGATGCCTTATTTGCTAGTAATGTTGGCACCAAAATTAATTAGTTTTTTGCCAAAACCCGGTGCTTGGATGAAGCAAGTTAAGAATATGATGATAAGCTTGTTGGCTATAGCGATAATATGGCTTGCTTATATTCTTGCTACTTCAATAGGGTATTTAGCGGTTCTAGCTATGTTATTTTTTAACCTAATTTTATTATTATTAATAAAAAACCGCGACAATATTTCAAAAATATTAAATTTTATTTTGATTAATATTGTGATTGTTGGATTATTGTCGGTTGTCTATTTTAATAATCATGGCCCTTCAAAAATTGACAAATCAAATAATAGCGATATTTGGCAAGAGTTCAATGAGGAGGATATAGAAAAACATGTTATGCAGGGCAGAGTTGTGTTAATTGATATTACTGCTGATTGGTGTATTACTTGTAAAATCAATAAAATGATAATTCTAGAAAATAAAGAAATTATCAAGTTAATCAATCAAAAAAAGATTATTACAATGCGAGGCGATATAACGATTAGCAACCCTAAAATTATGTCTTTTCTTGCTAAACATAAAAGATTCGCAATTCCTTTTAATATAGTTTATGGTCCAAATGCTAAAGAGGGGTTAATTTTATCTGAAATTCTTAGTAAAGATCGTTTGGTTGAGTTGATTATCAAAGCAGATAATCAAGATTCTGCAAATCTAACACAAGATAATAAATAAAATGAGTTCATCTAGTAATATTTACAATATCATAATAGGCGCTGGTCATGCAGGAGTTGAAGCGGCAACCGCGTCAGCAAGAATGAAAATTCCAACTCTCTTAATTACTAAAAGTAAAGAAAATCTTGGTGAAATGTCTTGTAATCCTGCTATTGGCGGAGTTGCAAAGGGAACAATTGTTAGAGAAATTGATGCTCTTGACGGCATAATGGGTAAAGCAATTGATATGTCGGGAATTCATTTTCGTATTTTAAATAGCTCTAAGGGCCCTGCCGTTCATTCTCCAAGAGCACAAGCAGATAGAAAGCTTTATAAAAAGGCAATAAATCAACTACTGGAAAATTACCAAAATTTATCAATTATTTTTGGTGAAGTTTGCGATATTGAAATTATTGATTCAAAAGTAGAATCGGTAATAGTAAAAATTGATAAATCAACAATTAATGACAATAAATTATTTTCATCATTTTATCAAATAGATAACGATAATTCTTCGCATGGTTTTCAACATTTTAAAATTCCTTGTTATGGTGTGGCAATTACAGCGGGAACATTTTTGAGGGGAATGATTCATTCTGGCGATAAAAAAACTCCAGCAGGAAGAATAAACGAAGAACCAACATTGCAATTAGCAAAAACTCTTGAAAATTGTAATTTTAAAATTGGTAGATTAAAGACTGGAACTCCGCCTCGCATTTTCAAAGAGTCAATCAATTTTTCTAAAATCGAGCCTCAGCATGGGGATAATCCTTGTATACCTTTTTCCTATCTTAATAAACGAATCGAAGTAAACCAAACTTGTTGCTATATAACTTATACCAATCAAAAAACTCATCAAATTATAAAAGATAATCTTTCTAAATCTGCAATGTATGGCGGTCATATTAGTGGTCTTGGACCTCGTTATTGTCCTTCAATTGAAGATAAAATTAATCGTTTTTACGATAAGGAGAGGCATCAAATTTTCCTAGAGCCAGAGGGCTTAGATAGTGATTTAATTTATCCTAACGGTATCTCAACTTCATTGCCATTAGAGGTGCAAGAAGAATTTATTAAATCAATAGAAGGGCTTGAAAATGCAGTAATTGCACAAGCTGGTTATGCAATTGAATATGATTTTATCGATCCTAGAGAGCTATTGCCAACCCTTGAAACTAAAAAAGTAAAGAATTTATTTTTAGCTGGTCAAATTAATGGCACCACAGGCTACGAAGAGGCTGGAGGTCAAGGAATTATTGCTGGCATTAACCTTGCTTTAAAAGCGAAAATTATGCAAACTCAATCAGTTGCACAGCAAGAATTTATTCTTGATAGATCTTCTTCTTATATTGGGGTGATGATTGACGATCTTACAACTCTTGGAGTTAACGAACCATACAGAATGCTAACTTCTAGGGCTGAATATCGACTTCTAATCAGGGCAGATAATGCCGATCAAAGGCTTACAGAGCTTGGAATCTCAATAGGTTCCGTTGATAAAGAAAGAGCAGAAATATTTTTAGAAAAAAAACAAAAATTAATTAACGAAACCAATAAAATGGATAATCTAAAAATATCTCCTAGCAAGTTAGAAAAACACAGCATTCATATTAAGCAAGATGGAGTAATTAGAAGTGCTGGTGATTTACTTTCTTTTCCACATATTAACTTTGAAATGATTGCACCAATATGGCAAGAAGAGCTTACAGCAATTGAGCCAGAAATAAAAAAACAATTAGCGATAGATTTTCTCTATAAAAATTATATTAAAAGACAAGCGGAAGATTTGGTAATATTTAAAAGAGACGAAGCGATGAAGATACCCTTAGAAATTGATTATTATCAAATTCAGAGTCTTTCCAATGAGGTTAGAGAAAAACTTACAAAATCAAAGCCCCATACTATTGGCTCCGCCTTGAGAATGGAGGGGGTAACGCCTGCATCGATGATGGCAGTAATGGTTTATATTAAAAATCATTACAGAAATTATTTACAATTCTAAATAAATAATAAATTTTTCAATTTATTATTAAAAAATATTATCTTATATTGCTGTTAGTTAATCAAAATTGAATTTATAAATATAAAATGAAATTAATTTCTTGCAATAGCAACAAAGAGTTATCAAAGGCAATTGCCAATCACTTAAAAACAGAACTTATTTGTGCCGACATCAAAAGATTTTCTGATAATGAAATTTTTGTTGAAATTACTGAAAATGTTAGAGGACAAGATGTATTCGTCATACAATCAACGTCTTACCCCGCTAACGACCACATTATGGAGCTTCTAATTACTATTGATGCTTTAAAAAGGGCTTCTGCCAAAAGAATTACCGCCGTTATTCCATATTTTGGATATGCCCGCCAAGATAGAAAAGTCGCACCAAGAACCCCGATTTCTGCTAAACTAGTTGCAAATCTAATTACTTGTGCAGGAGCTAATCGAGTTCTAACCCTTGACCTTCATGCTGGTCAAATACAGGGTTTTTTTGATATTCCAGTTGATAATCTTTATTCTTCCCCTGTTTTTGCTGAAGATATTAGAAAAAATTTTGAAGATAAAAATTTGGTTATAGTTTCTCCAGATGTTGGTGGTCTTGTTAGAGCGAGAGATATGGCTAAAAAAATTAATGCCGAATTGGCAATTGTTGATAAAAGAAGACCTCAATCAGGAGTAAGTGAGGTAATGAATATTATTGGCGAAGTAAATAATCGAAATTGTTTAATTGTTGATGATATCGTTGATTCTGGGGGAACTCTCTGCAATGCTGCCGAAGCATTGCTTGAAAAGGGTGCTAAATCTGTATCTGCATATATTACTCACGGAGTTCTTTCTAGCGATGCTTATAAAAGAATAGGAAATTCAAGATTGCAAAACCTCATTATTAGTGATTCAATTGCTCCAACTATTGAAATAAAATCAACGAAGAATATTAGAATTATTACTATCGCCAATTTAATTGGTAGTGCAATTCAAAATATTGCTCTTGAAAAATCTATTTCAACATTATTTAACTAAAAATGAAAAATAAAATTAAGAATTTACTTAATAAAATAAACTATAAACCTTTTATAATCAATGTATTGCCAACTTTTTTGGTAGTAATCGTTATAATTTTCTCGGTTTTTGTTACTGAAATTCTCTATCAACCAAGATCTTTATTCAAAAGAGGTTTTTTCGTAGAATTAACCGAAGATGGCAAGGTTGTTAAAAAAGAAGAAAAGCCTGTTGATTTAGCAAGTTTAATGGCAATTGCTGATGTTAATAAGGGGGTAAAAATTTTTAAGAAATGTGCTTCTTGTCATACAATTGCTAAAGGAGAAATGGCAAAGGTTGGTCCTAATCTCTATGGAGTAGTGAATCGCAATAAGGGTGCAAATGCAGGTTTTGAATATTCTCTTGCAATGAAAAATAAGGGCGGAAAATGGGATATTGAATCAATTAATAGTTTTATTACTAAGCCAAAAGAATATGTGGCGGGAACAAAAATGGCATTTTCAGGGCTTAAAAAACCACAGGACCGAGCTGATGTTATTTCTTATTTAAAACAAAACTCTCAATAATTATTAAAATTGCAATATTTTAGGCAAGATTTAATCAAAAAAATTCCTCCTGATTTTGCTGAAGAGGTGAAATTATTATTTGATATTTTTGACAATCAAATAAGGTTGGTTGGCGGAGCGGTTAGAAATTTAATTATTGATAAAAAAGTTAATGATTTTGATTTCGCAACAATTTTAACACCAGATCAAGTATCCAAAATATTGAATCAACGACAAATTTTTAACATTACCATTAATGCTAACTTTGGAACAGTGATCGCGGTTATTAATCGTAAAAATTTTGAGATCACAACCTTAAGACAAGATTTTAACAGCAATGGCAGGTTTTGCCAACCGATGTTCAGCCAAGATTATGAACTTGATGCTCAAAGGCGAGATTTTACAATTAACGCTCTTTATTTAGATAAAGCAGGGAATCTATTCGATTATTTTAACGGTCTCGCTGATTTAAATCTTAAGCAAGTTAAATTCATTGGCGATTGTGCAACAAGAATTCACGAAGATTATCTTAGAATATTAAGATTTTGGCGGTTTAGCCTTGAATTTGCTGAAGAATATGATAAAGAGGGGGCTGAGAAAGCAATTTCTTTGCAAGATAATTTGCAAAAACTTTCTTCTTCAAGAATTAGACAGGAATTATATAAAATCATTCTTTATTCGCAATCAGAAGATGTTATTTTATTGCTAAAAAAGCTTGATAATTGTGGTGCGAGAGCGGTAATTATAAACCAAAAATTTAATATTGATAACTTCGCTAAATTGTTAGAATTAGTCAATAAAATAAAAAATCGTGGCAATATTTCAATAGATAGATTTTTAGAAGCAAAAATAGATAAATTAAAAATAGCGGCTTTGTTGATTGATAAAGAAACCGATATACCGTCTCTGGCCCTTCAAATTGCTGCTACTAGAATAGAAAAAAAATATTGGTATTTCTTGCAAAAAAATTCTCAATTATTTGAGAAAAAATCAATTAAAATTCGCAATAAAAATGAGTTGAGAATTCTATTTAAAGATTGCTTGGTATTAAATGATGAGCTAACAATTGAGTTGACGATTTTTTATATTTTAAATAATTGGGAATTTTTATTGAAGCAACAGTTAATTGAATATTTAATTGAGCTAATGGAAAAGGGAATTGAGAGTAACTTTTTTATTGATAAAATAATTGATGCTACTGATATTATATCTGCAAATATCATTGCAAGTAACAACATTAATTATGCGGTTAAAATTGCTAATATTGCTTTTAATAGGCAAAAAATCAACTATAACAAGGAGTTGTTATTAAAATTAATTGCTAAATATTTTAGCATTAATCAACATAAATTTATTCAAAGATAGTGGCAATTGGTATATGGTCTGAAGGTCTTTTTAAGGTTCGATAATCTTGAAAAAATTGAAAATTTTTAATATTATTTTTTAAGTTAGGGCTACACCAAATATGATCTAATCTTCTTCCGCGGTTTGATTTCATTGGCTCTAACCCTCTATAACTCCACCAGCTATATAATTTTTCCTTTTCGCTTATAAAATGACGATGAGTATCAATAAAATTGATGGTTTTTTGCAAATTTATTAATTTATCAATTTCAATTTTAGTATGAGACACTACATTTGCCAATTGTTTATGCGACCATACATCATTTTCAAGGGGTGCAATGTTAAAATCGCCAAGAATAATAATTTTCTTATTCGATAATTCTTGTTGTTTAAAAAAATCAATCATCCAATCAATAAAATTAAGCTTATGAGCAAATTTATTGTTAATTATTGGATCTGGAATATCTCCGCCCGCAGGAATATAAAAATTATGTAAAGTAATTAATTCTTCCTGATTATTATTGTTAAATTTAAAATCCGCCTTCAAATGCCTTGCTTGATTATAGTTACCAATATCTATATTTTCGATATTTAACAACGGTATTTTTGCAATAATTGCCACTCCGTTATAAGATTTTTGCCCATCAAATGCAATATAATTAAAGCCCAAATCCTTAATTTGTTTTGTTGGAAATAGATCATTATCAACTTTGGTTTCTTGCAAACAAATAATGTCCGCTTGTGATTCTGCGATTAATTTTTCTAAAAGATCTATTCTCAATCTAAGAGAATTTATATTCCATGAAATGATTTTCATTAGGTAAATTTATTTTGAGTTGCAACTAGTTTTTATAAGGCTTAGTAAAATATTTAAAATTTATTATTTACAAATAAAAAAAAAAATTTAACTTGCATTTTCTTTTTTAAAAATTTGATTAAAAATTTATTTATTTAATCTTATTTTTACGATATTAACAAACTTAATTTTTATGATTATTTATTTAACAAAATTTCCTTAAATTTTTTGTTATTACTATCAACCCTTCTATTTAAGATACTCAAAAAATGGATAAAAAACAAGATAAAAAAAGCTTTAAAGCTTTAAAAGCCAATATTAAAAAAGATCTTGCTAAAAATAAAGAATCACTTCAAAAAGATTTAAAAGAAGAGCAAAATAAAAAAATTCACTATCTTTTTGAAAACTATCCAGATAAAAATCTAAAAAAAGTAATTGATAACAGCAACGAATCTTCATCAAAAGAATCGCTAACAATTAAAGAGTTTGTTCGAGATAATCTTCCTACGTTGCCAGTATATGCAACTCGTCCGCACTCTTTAAGAGATTCTGCAGAGTTTTTTCTCAAAAATTTTTCCCATAATAAGCATAAAACTAGAGTTTTATATTCTGTAAAAAGCAATCCTGAAAAATCTGTTTTAAATCATTTGTTTAATGCTGGTATTAAAAACTTTGATGTTGCTTCCATTGCTGAAATAGAGATCATTAATAATCTTTTTGGCGATAAGGCGAAAATGTTTTTTATGCATCCAATAAAATCAAGAGAATCAATCTATCAATCCTATTTTCAATACGGAATTCGTGATTTTGTTCTTGATTGTCACGATGAATTGCAAAAAATTACCGAAGTAACTAATAATGCTAAAGATCTCAATCTTCATCTACGATTAGCAATTCCAAATAATCATTCTGCAATCGATTTATCTCGTAAATTTGGTATTTTTCCAGAAAAGGCAACAGGTTTATTGAGAAAAATTGCAACCATCGCTAATAATGTTGGCATTTGCTTTCATGTCGGTTCTCAATGCATGGATCCTGTTCAATATCGTGGAGCAATTGAAATTGCCCAGCAGTTAATTAAAAAGTCAAAAGTTAAAATCAATATACTTGATATTGGTGGCGGTTTTCCTTCTTCTTATCCTGCAATGTCGCCACAAAGTCTTGATAATTATTTTAATGAAATATTTTTAGCGATAAATCAAATTAATCTACCGGATGATTGTGAATTATGGTGCGAACCAGGAAGAGCATTAGTTGCGGAATCTGGTTCACTAATTGTAAGAGTTGAGAGCAGAAAAGATCAAATGCTTTATTTGAACGATGGTACCTACGGAGGTCTATTTGATGCTGGAACCCCAAGTTTTATTTATCATACAAAGGCAATTCGCACTAAAAACAATTCTAAATTAGCAACTAAAATGCTTGATTTTGGCTTCTATGGTCCAACTTGCGATTCTTTCGACTTTATGAAAGGGCCATTCTACCTTCCTGAAAATATTGCAGAAGGCGACTACATCGAAATAGGTCAAATGGGTGCTTACTCAAGAAGCATTAGAACTGATTTCAATGGTTTTAATAAAAATATACAAATTGAAGTAAACGACATTCCTTTGGTTTCAATGTATAAAGCTATCACTGAGAATAATCAACTGGCTCTTTATCTATCAAGGTCTAAATTATAAATTTAATTAATATTTATTAAAAATTTTCATAAACTATAAATGACTAAAAAAATAACTAAAAAAGATCTTCTCAAAAAAACCGTTAAACATATTGATATTACATCATTTGATGCTCGTCCTATTATTGATCAAATGGCAGATATGTCTTTTACTTCACGAGATCTCGCTAAGGCTAGTGAAATTTTTAACATGATGTTAAAAGATAAAAAATGCTCAATAATTCTTTCTCTCGCTGGCTCTACTTCTGCTGGTGGTTGTATGAAGCTTTATGCTGATTTGGTTAAAAATAATATGGTTGATGCAATAGTTGCAACTGGTGCTTCAATTGTTGATATGGATTTTTTCGAAGCTTTAGGTTTTAAGCATTATCAAGGTAGTCAGTTTATTGATGATAAATTTTTAAGAGATAATTATATTGACCGAATTTACGATACCTACATCAATGAAGAAGATCTTCAAAAATGTGATAATACAATTTTCAAGATAGCCAATACTCTTGAGCCAAGACCATATTCTTCAAGAGAATTTATCTATGAAATGGGTAAATTTTTAAAGAAAAATGCTAAGAAAAAAGATTCTTTAATAGAGTTAGCATTTGATAATAATGTCCCTATTTTCTGCCCTGCTTTTACTGATTCTTCAGCGGGTTTTGGGTTGGTTTTGCATCAGGTTAAAAACCCTAAGAATCATTTAACCATTGATTCAATAGCTGATTTTCGTGAACTTACAGAAATTAAAATTAAAGCTGGAACTACAGGCTTATTAATGATTGGCGGTGGAGTGCCAAAGAACTTTGTTCAAGATACCGTGGTTTGTGCTGAAATCCTAGGAAAAGAAGTCGAAATGCACAAATATGCTATACAAATTACAGTTGCCGATTCAAGAGACGGAGCCTGCTCTTCATCAACTCTTAAAGAAGCTTGTTCTTGGGGTAAGGTAGATACTGCATACGAGCAGATGGTTTATGCTGAAGCAACTTCGGTAATTCCACTATTAGCATCAGATGCCTATCACCGTGGCTTTTGGAAAAAAAGAACGAAAAGAAATTTTGCTAAATTATTTACAAAATAATATAAGGCCTTAGAATTATCTACAGAATTTTAGCTAGATAATTTCTTCTAATCTTGAAGCCTGAATTTAGATTATTATCAATGTAAATTAATAATTAATTTAGAAAAAAAATACATATAAATGAAGCATAACATCGAAATAACCCCTAAATTAATTAGGGATCATAATTTAACTACTGAAGAATATCAAAAAATCCTTGAAATTCTTGGTAGAGCTCCAACTATTACTGAATTGGGAATTTTTTCTGCTATGTGGTCAGAGCATTGTTCCTATAAATCAACTAAAAAATGGCTTAAAACCATGCATACTAAGGCTCCGTGGGTTATTTGTGGGCCGGGTGAAAATGCTGGAGTTATTGATATTGGTGATAATCAAGCAATTATTTTTAAAATGGAGAGCCATAATCATCCTTCTTTTATTGAGCCATATCAAGGTGCGGCAACAGGAGTTGGCGGTATATTGAGAGATGTATTCACCATGGGGGCTCGCCCAATCGCTAACTTAAATTCTTTAAGATTCGGAGAAATAAACCATCCAAAAACTAAACAGCTAGTAAATGGAGTTGTCGCGGGAATAGGTGGTTATGGAAATTGTGTAGGAGTTCCAACTGTTGGTGGAGAAACTACTTTTGATGAAAGTTATAACGGCAATATTATTGTCAATGCTATGACGATTGGTCTTGCTGATAGCAATAAAATATTTTATTCTGCTGCTAGTGAAATTGGTGCAAATGTTGTTTATGTTGGCTCAAAAACTGGAAGAGATGGCATTAACGGCGCGGTTATGGCTTCTGATGAATTTAAAGAGGGCGATGAAGATAAAAGACCAACAGTTCAGGTTGGTGATCCTTTTGTTGAAAAGCTTCTATTGGAGGCATGTTTAGAATTGATGCAATATGATTGCATTTTATCAATACAAGATATGGGTGCTGCGGGGCTTACTTCTTCTTCATTTGAAATGTCGGGTAAGGGTGGAACCGGTATAGAGCTTAATCTTGAAAATGTGCCACAAAGAGAAAAAAACATGATTCCCTACGAAATTATGCTTTCAGAAAGTCAAGAAAGAATGTTGATGATAATTAAACCAGAAAAAACTGACTTTGCCAAATCTATTTTTGATAAATGGGAGCTTGATTTTGCAGTAATAGGCAAGGTTACTAATAGCGGTAATGTGCTAGTAAAAATGAACGGAGAAATTTATGCAGATATTCCTTCGCAACCATTATCAGAAAAGGCTCCAGAATATGATAGACCTTGGCATTATAAAAATATTTCCAGTCAAAATAATTAATTTTCCAGATAGAAATTATCAATAAGAAACTTTAGATTTTAATCTATTGAAAGCAAATAATCTCAATGAAATGTTAGGCAAAACATCAGGCAAAACATCAGGCAAAACATCAAAAAAATTCATTGCTCTTGCATTAAATTTAAGTAAAAAAAACATTGGGAATACTGGTTCTAACCCAGTTGTTGGTTGTGTTATAGTGAAAGATGGTCAAATTTTATCAACTGGAATTACTGAAATCGGCGGTAGACCTCATGCTGAAATTGTGGCAATTAATAAAATAATTGATAAGTCGATATTATGCGATGCCGAAATTTACATTACTCTTGAGCCTTGCTCTCATTTTGGCAATACTCCTCCCTGTGTTGATGAAATTATTAAATATAATTTTAAAAAAGTAGTAATTGCAACAATTGATCCAGATATTAGAGTCAATGGTGGCGGGGTTTCTAAATTAAAAAAAGCGGGAATCGCAATTGAAATTGGGGTGCTAGAGGAGCAAGCAAATAAAATTAATATCGCCTTTAGAACCAATAGAATAAAGGCCAGACCTTTTATCACTGCCAAAATTGCCACTACAATTGATGGTAAAATCGCCACTGCAAATTTTGCCAGTAAGTGGATTAGCAACAAAGACTCTCTTAGGTTTGCTCATTATTTACGGTCAATTAATAATGCAATAATGATAGGCAAAAATACTTTACTGCAAGATAATCCTTCGTTAAATACTAGATTAAGCGGATTAGAATTTCATCAAAATAAGATTATAATCGTTGCTAATAGCAATAATTTGCCCATTAAAGCTAATGTTTTTCAAAATATAGAGAGCAACCCAGTTATTATTATTACTAATAACAGAGAGGCAATTTGGCAAGAATTTGTTGATATCGGAGTTAAAATAATTTTTGCTGAAAATATAGAATCTGCAAATGAAGAACATTCTCAACAAATTGATTGGCAGAAGACATTGAAAATATTGGCTCAAGAGCAAATTAATTCAATATTAGTTGAGGGCGGTAGTTATTTATTAACAACTTTAATAAAGCAAAATTTTATTGACGAATTATTCTGGATAAGAAGCAATAAAATAATTGGCGATCCAGCGATATCGTCAATTGGTCAATTAGGTCTTATTGATATTAGTCAATCAATGGTAAATTTTATTCTTGTTGATAATTGGCAATTTGAAAATGATTTAATCAGCAAGTTTGTTAATGTTGATATTCTATAATATTTTAAAGAAATTTTATAATATCTAAGCCTATATCAATTGCTTTGGAAGAGTGAGTTAATGCTCCAATCGAAATGAAATCAATATCTAAATTTTGATATTGAGTAATGTTGTTAAGGCTAATACCTCCAGAAACTTCAATTAAAATTGGTCTCATAGCATTATTTTCTCTAATTAATTTGCTTGCATTAGATACTTCTTCAATCGTCATATTATCGAGCATGATAATATCTGCTTGTGCGATAATTGCCTCTTTTACTTGATTAATATTGTCGCATTCTACTTCTATTTTACTATTAATATTGTTGCGACGACAATATTCTTTAGCATCAGCAACGGCAATAATAATATTTTTGCTGGTAGCAAGATGATTATCTTTTATTAGAATCATTGAAGATAAATCAAGGCGGTGATTATCTCCGCCACCTATTTTAACCGCGAATTTTTGTAAAATTCTAAGCCCCGCTATTGTTTTGCGAGTATCGAGTATGGTTATTTTGGGGTTATTGAGTTTGGTGACAAAAAGATTGGTGATGGTTGCTATACCGCTTAAATGTTGTATCAAATTAAGAATGGTTCTTTCTGCGCTAAAAATTAATTTACTATCGCCGGTGCCAATAGCAATTTTATCGCCACATGATAATTTATCGCCATCATTTTTTAAAATTTTATATTCTAAATTGCAATTAGAGAATTTTTGATTCAATTTTAATTTATTAAAGCAAATTTTAATTGCTTCAACTCCACATAATATTGAATTTTCTCTAGCAATAAGGGCAAATTCTACCTTGCTATTTTTCTTTACCACCGCATCTGAGGTAATATCGTTAAATGCCTTATCTTCTTCTATGGCAATGCTAATATAATTTTCTAGTAATAAATTAATATTTTTTGATGTTATTTTAGATTTCATGTTGGCATTTTCTTGGATCGAAATTTTTATATTTAAATTCTGCAAGTTTGCTTTCAATGAATTGTCTCATAAAATTCATTTCATCTGCATTGATAGGTCTAGCTCCACTTTCATTTTCCTCTAATAGTTTTTTTAACACTTGAAATACAAAGCAACCATCGTGATTGCCGTTTTTCTTGGCTTTTAGCATTGTTGATATGGTTCTAGTCCACAATGGAGCATCTTCAAAATTATTATTAGCAATAAGTTCGGCGCTACTAATTGCAAGGTCTATATCTGGTATTCGAGAAGCTATATCCGAAGATTGAACTATCCACCACCATTTTTTATTAAGATTTGTAGCAGAATGTTGATTTATAAATTTAACGATTAGGCGAGTATCCTCTTTATTTTGAGTTTGTGAATAGTAATAAGAAGCAATGGCGGGAGAAAAGTTGCTTTCTTGATTTAAGTAATCAAGAGCTTCAAGCCATAGATAGATTCTTTTATAATCATAATTTTTAAGAGCAGTGAAGCCAAGAAATATATCTCCAGAATTTTGCAAACGAGTCGATAGTAAGCGAAATAAAAATTCTTTATCTCCTAGACTCATGAAATTCATAGCTGTTTTGCTTGGGGGGTTTGGAACTATCTCAACATTTGGTTTTATGTCTTTTACTTTTTGCCATAAAAGCAACTGAGAAGTAAGTAATATCAAGAAAGCAACTAGACTAATGTGGTGAGAATATAGATGGTAATATAGTTTAAAATTCTTAATTACCATATAAATTTAAAATTGCTTTTTTTTAAAATCGTGACAAGCCATTGTAATCATTAATGGAATATAAATTAATGCTTGAAGTGCTATTATTGGCAAAACAGTAAAATCGCTTATTCCATAATTTAGCCACTGAGTTTGTGTGAATAGATCTAGTCTTGGCAATATTGCAGAAATAAATTTTAACATTATTTTTAATAACGAAATGGTGCTTTGACCGCTGAGATCATTAACTTTATCAATCATTTTTATAGACATTACAAAAATGCCAATTAAGTGAGAGAGGATATAAAAGCCAAATGATGCCATAATTGCAGAAAAGCTGTTTTTTAAAATTAAAGAAGATAACAAGGCAAAAGATATTGCGATTGTAGTCTCGGTTATAATGGTTGTAGACCATATAAAGAGACCCAAATAATTTACTTTGCAAATTATTAAAATTAATAAAATTAGCGGTATAATAATCAAGATAGAGGCAAGTAGAAAACCTGCGATTGAAGAGAATATAAATTTTTCTCGTGAAATTGATTTAGATATTATAAATTCAATTTCTTTATTCTCAAAAGCCTTACCAATATTTATGCAAACAAATATCATCATTCCAGATTCAATGATAATTCTGCTTAAGCCTGCGATATAAGCATTAGTAAATTGCTGTTCCTCAACGAATGCTGTTGAGCCAAGAAAAATTGATAAAGAAATTGCGATTAATAAAAATAATATTAATCCAATATAAAGTTTATTTCTTACTGCATTAAGTAGAATATAAAAGATGATCGCTTTCATAAGTTTTTATTTTAATCGATATATTTTTCTCTGTCATTAACAAATTTGTCATGAAATTCACGATCTGATTTGTTAATGCTATTATTAGGATTGATAATTGTTGCTTTGATGAATATTACTGTTTCTATAATGTCGGTACTGCGAGATTTATATTTAAAAAGATTGCCAAGAAATGGAATTTCAGAAATAAAAGGCACTCCGATATCGCTATTAGTAAATGTTTCATTTAAAAGACCTCCTACTACAAGCACCGCACCACTTTTGATTTTAGCAGTAGTTTTCATAGTTCGACTTTTTATTATAGGAATCTTATTGCCAAGAGGTTTTCCGTCTGGACCAACTGATGGATCTGATACTTCGGAGAAGCGAACTGATAATTTTGGCTCTATATCAAGAACTATTTCACTTAAATCAACATTTATTGATGGGGTAATTTTTAGTTGTGTGCCAATTGGCTCTTCGTTTTTAGTAACATTGAGAGTTGATGTTGTCGCAGAGCCACTTCCACCAGTGCCAAGTTGAGTAGATTGGCTGGTATTAATTGTAAAGTAAATATATTTTTCAGAGAAATCGAGACTGGCTTCTTGATTATTCATTGCATTAATACGAGGGCTAGAAATTGCTCTAGTAGTGCCGAATTTATCAAGAAACCCTATAATTGCTGTGAGATTTCCAGTTGCCTTGCCACCAGTAGGCAATTTTATGCTTTTGGCAATATTAGTTAATTTTATACTTAGAGAGCTTGCGGCATCTGCAATAGAAGTGCTGGAAGCTTTAATATCAATACCGTTTTTATCTAGTAAAGACCAATCTATTCCTGATTGAAATTCTTTGTTAAGAGTAACTTCTACAACTTTAGCTTCAATTAAAACTTGTGCGGAGCTTGATTTATTAACATCTTCAAGATATTTAGAAATTTCTTGATGTTGAGCTTTTGTTGCAAAAACAGTAATAATCCCAGCTGGTTTATTGGTTTTGATTGTTGATGCAATTTGTTCTGCTGAAGAATCTTCCGCTTTAGTGCCCGCTTCTGATTCTTCATCTTTATTGGCAAGTTTTTGGGATTGAGAAGCGGGAGGGTTATTATTGATCTTTTCAATAATTGCATTTAGGTTTTCTACTACTTGATCCCATAATTCGCTAGAGGATAAAAAATCAACAAAGTAGTTTTTGTAATAAGGAGCATCTCTTTCGAATCTTAATATTCCATTTTGGTAAGAATATCGCAATTTACCAAGAGTTGCTATTCTATCCAAAACTTCTTTTAATGGTCTTGAGCGGGCATTTAAGATAATGCCACCTGAAATTGAAGGATCTAAATCAATGTCGATTTTAGCAACTCTTGCTAATTCAATTAAGGCATCTTTTAATGGCACTTGTTCGGTTGTTGAAAAAGAGATATATTTATCTCCACCAATTCTTGGCGGAGGTGGGGTGGCAATCATTTTTGAGAGTTTAGGAATCTCAACTGAATTTCTATTTTTATAGATGTTTCTTTTTGACGAATTTTCTTTATCTATTTTTTTGCCTCCGTACATTGATTTTTCAAATTCTTTGCGACTAAGATTGGCTTCTTCATCTATTTTTGTTTTATCTTTAATTTCATCTATTGAATTTCTAACATTTTTGCATGCAAATAAGGTTATGATAAGCAATACTAAAAAACTTTTATAAATTACTTTACAGAGATTACTGTTGAAAATAATTATTATATTTGAGTTGATGGTTTTTTTGTTAAACACAGCGATGAAATTTGCAGAATTGCAGAAAAATAGTTGATTGATTTTTTAAGTGATTAAAAATATCATTACCAAATGAAATAAAGCTTGATTTTTGTAAGATTTATCAAAAAATAACTAAAATTTATAGATTAATAAAACAAGACAATTGAAAAATCAAACTTTTTTAGAAAACCTAAATGGAAATTTTTACTAAAAATAGTTTTATAAGTCAATATATAAATAAAAACATTAAGAAAAAGATTAACAAGCAAAACTTAACTAATCAAATAAAATATGATTAAAGAATCGGATAAAATTTTTACCAATTTATACGGCCACAAATCTTCTAACTTAGAAGAGGCAAAACAAATGGGAGATTGGTTTAATACGAAAAACTTCCTTGATAATGGTTCGGAGTGGATAATTGAACAAGTTAAGCAATCTGGTTTGAGAGGTAGAGGTGGTGCAGGTTTTCCAACTGGCATGAAATGGTCTTTTATTCCTAAAAAAAACAACTTAAGCCAAGATTCTAAGCCTCACTATTTAGTAATTAATGCCGATGAATCAGAGCCGGGAACTTGTAAAGATAGAGATATTTTAAGAAATGAGCCTCATAAATTGTTAGAAGGCTGTCTTTTTACAGCAAGGGCGATAAATGCTAATGTTTGCTATATATATATCCGTGGGGAATATTATAACGAATCTAGGGTATTACAAAAGGCAATTGATGAAGCTTATGAAGCTAATTTAATTGGCAAAAATGCTTGTAATAGTGGCTGGGATCTCGATATATTCATACATCGTGGTGCTGGTGCATATATCTGCGGAGAAGAAACTGCATTATTAGAAAGCCTAGAAGGAAATAAAGGTCAACCAAGATTAAAACCTCCATTTCCTGCCTTAGTAGGTCTTTACGGTTGCCCCACTGTGATTAATAATGTTGAATCAATTGCTGTAGTGCCAACTATAATTCGTAGAGGCGCTTCTTGGTTTGCGGGCTTAGGAAGAGAAAAAAACACTGGTACAAAAATATTTTGTATTTCTGGGCATGTTAATAAGCCCTGCAATGTTGAGGAAGAAATGGGCATTCCACTAAAAGAATTAATAGAAAAATATGCTGGTGGAGTTAGGGGTGGCTGGGACAATCTTCTCGCTATAATCCCCGGAGGCTCTTCTGTGCCGATGATAAAAAAAGAGGTTTGCGACACCGTTTTAATGGATTTTGATTCTCTCAAAGCAGTGGGAACTGGACTTGGAACGGCAGGAATTATAGTTATGGATAAAAGTACGGATATCATTAAAGCAATTGCCAGATTATCGCATTTTTATAAACATGAATCTTGCGGTCAATGCACTCCATGTCGCGAAGGTACAGGTTGGTTAATGAGAATTATGGACAGAATGGTTGAAGGCAATGCGAAGGTTGAAGAAATTGATCAATTATATAATTTAACCAAACAAATAGAGGGTCATACAATTTGCGCTTTAGGTGATGCTGCATCTTGGCCTGTTCAGGGTTTAATAAAAAACTTTCGCGATGAAATGGTTGAAAGAATTAAGTTTAATCA
>CAMDGT010000002.1 GCA_945898025.1 Rickettsia typhi
TTATTAAAATCTCTACAATTAAATTCAGATGAAGATAGTAAATGGAGTGTTTTAGTTGATGAAAATGGCGATATTAATGCTATTAAAGAATCAAGAGGGGTTAAGAATAATATTGTGATAAAAAAATCTTATTTTGATACCGCAGAGGCTATTGCAATTAATCAAATTAACGAACAAATTATTGATATCTTTAAAGAAGAACTTAAATTTATTAAGAATGATGAGGTTTTTGTTATTAAAAAGCCACTAGAGCTTCTTAATTTAATTAACTCTTTAGGCAAGAAAAATCTTACCTTCCAGAGATTCAAAGGTCTCGGAGAAATGAATGCTGAGCAATTATGGGAAACAACACTTGACGATGCAAACCGAACCTTATTGCAAGTAAGAATAGATGAATTTGATGAGGCAGATCAAACATTTTCAATTTTGATGGGAAATGTTGTCGAGCCTAGAAGGGAATTTATTCAAGAAAATGCCCTGCGGGTTGAAAATCTTGATATTTAATTTAAATTAGTTTTTTGATAATGATTTTTTTAAAAAATCTTGACAAAGTCAAAAAACATAATTTAATGAACTGGAAATAATACCGCTTTCAAATCTTAAAATTGAAAGCGATATGAAGAAAAAATTACATTAGTTTATCTAATGGTATTTTTCTGCCTTGTTTAAATGAAAACCTTAAAAATCTTAAAAATGAAAAAACAATTCTTAAAATCAGTTGTAGTAGCTATTTCTGCCTTGTCTTTAATTACTTCTTGTGCTAATAAAAATGCTGGTGTAAAATGTATCGGTGCAGAATGTGAAGATAAAAAAATTGAATCTTTAAAAGCGGAAGAGTTTAAAATCAATGAAAAATCAGAAAAAAAATCTGATGCTAAATTAAAAAAATCAGGCAAAAAAGCTAAAAAAGCTAAAAAAGTTAACAGCTTAAAATAGTTTATCAAGGCTTTGAAATTGAACAAGATTATGTTTTAAATTTCAAAGCCTTTTTAGTGGTTTTATTAAGAATATCAATTGAATCCCTCCTTAATAAAACTTAAAACAATCATTTTCACTTGTCATAAGTAAATTTATAATTAAATTGCTGGTCTTATTAGCAAAATTTTACCAATACTTCGTATCTCCTTTGCTTGGCAACAACAAATGTAGATATTACCCAACTTGTTCGCAGTATTTAATAATTTCTCTAAAAAGTTATGGTCTGTTTAGGGGGTTATTTTTATCAATAAAAAGAATATTATCTTGCCACCCTTTTTCGAAAAGAGATTTTTTCGACATGCCGACCAAAGTAAAGCCTTGCTCTAATAATTATTGCAAAACAAATATAGCCAATGAAAAAATTTAAAAAAAATTAGCCAATGAAAAAATTTAAAAAAAATAATTATCGATTAAAATTTTTATTTTTTGCGATATTATTTTTATTTGATATTAAAGCTGTTAATTCTCAAGCCCCAGCACAAATAATTGGCGATCAATTTATTTATACGAAGAAAAATATCAAGCAAGAAAATGTCAAGCAAGAAAATATCAAGCAAGATAATCAATTAAATTCATCGCAACAAAGTTCTAAAAATAAAGATGTTGCTATAAATCCTTCTCAAAATAATTCCTCACAAACACTTGATAATGCTGTAAAGCAAGTTAATTTAGATATTAATAAAATTGCTAAAACGAGCGATAATGCTAATAAAGATAGTGATGCGAACAAGATAAAATCAAAAATTACTCAAAAGAAAAAAAGTGTAAATATAAGTAAAAAATCATCTGAAGGTGAAGTAATAGCTGTTATTAAAAAAGAAATAAAAAATCTTAGCCCTTTAGAAATAAGTAAGAATAAATATTTAGAGCTAGAGGCGGAATTTGATAAAAATTCTAAAAATATAGAACCTAAATCTCGCAACGATGATAAATTTTTAAGCAAAGAAGCTCCCTCTCCAATTATAGCCAACAATATTAGAGCTGTCGAAAATATTCACATCCCCCTGTTTGTAAATAAGCAAGATATAATTGATGGGGCATTTGTGGCGATTTATCAAAATGATGTAAATAGTTTTAATGAGCTTTATAAAAAAATTAATGATCCTAATACTAAAAGCAATACTGGCGATACATTTTTAACATATGCAACTATGCTTGGTCGCTATAATTTAATGACTTCAATATTGGCTAAAGGCTCTGATCCTGATTTAGTTAACGATTTAGGTTATAGGCCAATGCAGATTTCTATTGAGAAAAAAGATTTAAATTCCGTTCAAATTTTAAAAAATTATAATGCTAATATTGCATTCCAAGATAGAGTTGGTAATAATTATTTAATTCATTCTGCAATGGTTAATTCTTTTGAGTTGGTGGAGTTTTTTGCAAATTTTATTAATGTCAATTCTTGCAATCAAGGTGGTTTAAATGCAATTAGTCTTGCTCAAGCCAATAAAAACAACCAGATAATTGATTTATTGCTAGCAAAAGGAGCAAAATTTACAGATGATAAAAATCTTGATAAAAATAAAGCAGTTAATTTGATAGATAGTTTGCAAAAAAGATGGGATTAATTTCATGGTTATTTTCTTGCTTTATAAATAATAATAAATAAAATTCCCTTCTTAATATAATAAGTAACTCAATAAATTACCAAAAACATTGTTATTAGGGCTTTTTCTACAGCATAATAGTTTTCAAAGTATTTCACCTAGATTTTTATTTGAAAAAATTTCAAAAATCACATTAGTCTTAAGCATTTTTTTTGCCTTATCCTCTTGTAAGGATGCCAATGAGTGTATTAGTGCCAATGACTACGGAGAATACGATGTTCAAACTATCGATGTTCATTCTAGTTCAAATTCTCAAAATTGTAAATTTGATAGCGTAACCTATAACCCCTTCGATGAAACTGCAAATCATGGAGCAGTCTTAAGAAAATGTTTAAATGATAGAAGTTGTTCTTCTAAATCAACAGTTGAAAAACAAGAATGTCTCAATGATTGTAAGTCAGAATGCCCCTACTTATCGCCTTTAGATTCTCTCTCTTCAGCCGCTCCAGGTTGGGTTTATACTAATTTAAAAAATGGAAATAGCGGTCTCAAATTTTATCCCGGTTCTGAAATTTGGGTAACAGTTAATGGCAATGTATCTTTAACGGATGGAAAATATTTGCCTAAACTATATTTTTCGCCGAGTAGTTTTATGCCTAATTTATATGAATATGATAAACCATTAGCTAATCCTTATATTGCAAGCCTAAAGAGTGGCCAGATTTTAACTTTAAAATTTGGTGGAGCTTTAACTTCGCCAAATCCAGTATATTGTGCCGATAAAGTAGAGTGTTCCACAAAAAAAGAAGAGCCTACCTTGCAAGATTATTATAATTTTTCTAGAAGAATTGCAGTTTTTGTAAAGCCAAACCCCAAAGATCATATTTTTGCAGAAAGCATCTCATCGGACTCATCTGGAACCAGTGGGGTGCCATTTGATAGCAATCCTCAAGCATGGAGATGCGATTATGATATCAAGGGATCTAAAATGAAAGGTCCCGAAAATTGCAAAAGCAATTATAATCTTGTTGGTTATCATCAAGTTAATAATGATTTGGCAAATAAGGAATTTCCTGTTCAATTGGTTTTTAACAACACTTACGATTATGTTGATGCTGGAGATGCTTCTTGCGAAGAATCAGATAACGATGAGTCTGTAAATAAATCTAATAATTGCTATGCTAAAAATTATCCTTTATCAAGAACTAGATCTCTTACAATTGAGGGTAATGATTTTAACATTACTGATGATGAGCCTCATGAATTAAAATATCGTTTTTCTTGCCCTGAATCTTCAGAAGAGGGAAGTAAGGAGTTGGAAATATCGATAAACGACTCTGAGCTTAAGAAGGTGTTTGAAAAAAAATATCAATATAGATCGGGCAAAGGAGTATTTTTTTACAATACTGGTGGCGGTTATTTTAAAAAAGGCTTTAAAATATCTGTTAAAAACCCAGCTGGTTGTAAATTTGCAATTAGATTACTGCCTCCGTATGTTGATATTGTGGTTAAAAAATCTGGCTTACTAACTTTTTCTACCGTTTCCACTCCCATACCGGATTTTGAAAATACAGACTCTTGTAAAATTAAGGGTTTTATAGTTAACCCTAGTCAATCTGATGATCAGGAAAATTATTTTGAATATGATACTGATGATGATCCTTTTTACAATAAGGGCAATGGTGTAGATGCTGGTTTTAATTTTCAATATTTTAGTGGCCCTAGCTATGCAAACCGTTTTTTTGTAAGAAAGGGGCAAGTTGTAAAAATATCTTCAGAAAGTTTTACTGGACAATGGACTATGAGAAAAAAGTTTAGCCCCGCTCAACAGTGGAATTCGAAGTGCTCAGTTGGTCTTGCTTATCATATTGAAGAAAGGCCAGCTTTATTATGTTTAAATAAGGGGTCTAGACTTCAAGATGCTAGATGTGCAAATCAGAGAACTGATTCTAGTGAAAAAGTTATTGGTTGTGATTTTAATATGTCTGATAATGACTCAACCCTAGAAAACTACTGCAAAAAATGTCTAGAAACAGATTCTGGGCCTTCTGGTAAAGGTGGTAAATGTTATATTGACCTAGCTTGTAAAACGCTTCCTTCAACTGAAGCCTGCAATATCTATTCTACTGACTCTGATTCTAGTCTTTCTTGCAATGCCACAGGCTGTGATGCTGCTATACTTTCTAATGCAAGTGTTCTTGGTGTGTCATGTGTTGGTGTTGAAAATACAATTCCTACAACTGGTTGTGAGGGTATTAAATCTGTTTCTTGCGACATAAAGTCGGTTTGTGATGATTATGTAAGTATATGCAACACAGTAGGTGGCGATTGCAAAAAATGCCGTGATGAAAATCAAATCAAAAATCGTCTTCAGGAGCATGTACTTACTTCTGTTGACACATATATTCCGCAATGCTTTGATTTTGAAGATTATGAAGGCTCAATTAAATCTTTTAAAGCTTCAATAACAGAAAATAAAAAATACAATCTTCCTGATATGAAGGGGGCAAGATATTTACAGGCATTTGATTCTAGTAAGGGGTATGGCTCTATAAATAGCGGCACTTTTAATTCTTTACCTTCATTTGAGTCTGATTCAATTTACAGTAATCTAAAATATTTCAATTCAGTGCCAATTAATATTACAAAAAACTCAAGAGTTGGAGTTTTTATTTTGAAGGAAGAAAATTTTTTATTAACAAACTACTCACAAGATAGCCGCGACCAAAATATCATTCTAAAGCCACAAATCAATATTCCTCAATATAGCGGAGGAGAATGGCTAGAAGCAAAAATTTGCGAGAGATCTAAATCTTCGTCATCTTGTGTTGATATTGTTGATGATGATTTATTTAATAATATTGTTAAAATAAAGGATTCAATATCTACAACTAGCTCTCCTATTCTTGACGATAAGAGTGTTTATAATTTTGATGACGATGGAATATTAACAAGAAGGAGGAGTACTTTAACGAATTATGATTGTAAACCAGAGGTCGGGAAAATATCAACTAATAAGGGTGCTAAATTTTATTGTTTTAAAATTCCAGAACTATCTCTTATTGATTATAATAATTTATCGATGGGTTTTAAGATAAAAGATCCAGAGCCTTTAAATGAAACAAATCCAGAGTGTTTTTTAAAAGAAAATTGCGATGCTACATGTGACAGTGACTGTCAAACTAAAAATTTAAGTCATATTATTGGTGATTTAAATTTACGTGTTGGTAGTGGTTCTTTATCTTGTAAAAACGATGATACTAAAACTAAAAAACTTTTTTATAATTGTACCAGAGGTGTTTTAACTGTAACAAAGAATGAATGCAATGCTGAAATTGTAAGCCCAATTATTAACCCATGTCGCACTACATGCAATACAAATAATTTAGGTTTAAAAAGAGAAAATTCTCTTTATGATGCAAAAGATCCCTCAAATACAAATAAAATTTGTACTGCAGTTGAAATGGCTGGTGCTGATACGGTTTGTACAAAACAATATTATTGCACTAGTCAATATGCTAATAATAGGGATAGTTATTCTGTGCAAGTTAAAACTAAAATTGATAAAAAGGACTACTCTGGTTTAATTCAAGAACTAATTACTCCAGTTTCTGAATTTTTAGATGGAGTGCCAAAAACAGATGTGAATGGCAATGTTTTAAAAGATGGGAGTGGTAAAATAATTTATCAAGTCGATGGTCAGTCGATGAATGTTTATAAATATCTGATTAATAACTCATCATTTCAATTAATCTTGAAAATGTCCTTAATATTATTTGTGGCATTTTACGGTTTATTTTATATGATGGGCTTATCAGAATTTAGTTACGGAGAATTGATAACAAGAATTGTTAAGATAGGTTTAGTTTATATGTTTTTAGGTGCAAGGGGTTGGGAATGGTTTCAATTGATATTTGTTGAGTTTTTTAAAGAGGGAGTTAACTATTTAACATTTTCAATGGCATCATCGTTTGATGATTCTGTCGGAGTTGCGATTAAATCTAATCAATTGTACGATAAGTCAATTTTATTTAGGCCAATCGATAAGGTGATAGATTTATTTATATCGCCTACAGTGCAAAAGAAAATTTCCGCCTTGTTTTTTGAAGGTTGGGTTGGTTGGATATTCTTTTTGTTAGTATATTGGGGTTTTTATATTTATGCAGTATCTGTTGTGAGTGCAATTATGTTGTATATTACCGCTCAAATGTTTATAAGTATATTATTCGCAATTGCTCCTGTATTTTTTGTTTTCTTGCTTTATAGCAGAACTAAAAACTTTTTTGATAATTGGGTTAAGCAGTTAATATCTTTTTCGTTGCAACAAATATTTCTGATGATGACACTTGGTTTTTTCAGTATGATGTTTTACGAAGTTTTAAAAATGATTCTTAATTATGAAGCATGTTTTGGGCCGGTCTGGACACTTCCATTTGGAGCTAAAAACATTAGCCTTCTTTCCGCTTGGAAAATCTCTGAATCGCCTTTAATTCCTGGATTTAGCGATTTTGGTGGCGATGGCGGTAGTGCTTCAAGCTCTCCGTCTCTATTTTCAGTTTTATTTTTATGGTTAATAGCATCATTGGGAGATAAATTTATTAATTTTATGTCTGGACTAGCTTCAACTATTGCGGGTTCCTCTAACTTAACCGCAGTTAGTGGTGTTGTTGATAATTTAAAAGCCTCATCAAAAGCTCTTGCTGGTGCTGGCTTTGATCTTGCTAAAAAGACAGCTAAGAAAAAAGGTTTTGACCCCCAGAAATCAATTAGCGATAAGTTAGGTCTAGAGGGAAAAAGTCAAAAAGAAGTAAAAGCTGAAAAAGATAACAAAAAGAAAGAACCAAGATAATAAAATTTAAATTAACTATAAAATGAAAAAACCAGTAACATTATGTATTCTTGATGGCTGGGGTGTTGGTAATCAAAATTCTGCTTTTAATGCTATTGCTAAGGCTGATTTGCATTTTTATCCACAAATTTTGGAGAAATATCCGAATTCCACTCTTGAAACCTCTGGTGAGTCGGTTGGTTTGCCAGAAGGGCAAATGGGCAATTCCGAGGTTGGGCATTTTACAATTGGTGCTGGCAGGGTGATATTTCAAGATCTACCAAGAATTAATAACAGCATTATTGATAATTCATTACAATCAAATCAATATTTGCAGAATCTTGTAGTCGAGTTTCGTGATAGCGATAAAACATGCCATTTAATGGGATTGTTTTCTGACGGCGGGGTTCATTCCCACCTTGATCACATTATTTTTATTACTGAATTTTTGCTTGCCAATAAAGTTAAGGTTGCCTTACATTGCTTTCTTGATGGCAGAGATGTAGCACAAAAGAGTGCTTTAAAATATCTTGATAAAGTTAGTAATTTTAATATTGCCACTATTTCTGGTCGCTATTATGCTATGGATCGCGACAATAAATGGGAAAGAATAAGTTTAGCTCATTCTGCAATCATTGATGGAGTTAATAACATCAACAATCATCAATTTAATAATTACCTAGATTTCATCAATCAATCTTATCAACAAAATATTACTGATGAATTTATTAAGCCTGCAGTTAGCAGTAATTATCAAGGCATTAAAAATGACGATGCATTAATGTTTATAAATTTTCGTGCTGATAGAGCGAGGCAATTATCGCAGGCATTGGTGGCTGATGATTTTACTTTTTTTAATCGCAGAAAAATAAATTTTTCTCATAAAATTGCAATGGCAGAATATTCTGCGGAGCTTAATCAATATTTTAAAATTCTTTTTCCTAGCCAATCAATCAATAATTCTTTAGGTGAATTATTGCAAAATCATGGTAAAACTCAACTGAGAATCGCTGAAACCGAAAAATATGCCCATGTTTCTTTCTTTTTTTCTTGCGGTAGGGAGCTTGAATTTAAAGGCGAAGATCGTATATTAATACCTTCTCCCAAAGTTGAAACTTATGATCAAAAGCCAGAAATGTCAGCAAGTGAACTTGGAGTTGAGCTTTGCGAAGCAATAAAATCAAGAAAATTTGATTTCATTGTGGTCAATTATGCTAATGCTGATATGGTGGGGCATAGCGGTAATCTCGAGGCATCGATTATTGCTTGCAAAACAATTGATAGTCAATTAGAACTATTAACCAATGCAACATTAGAATCCGAAGGTTCGCTGGTTATTACTGCGGATCACGGCAATATTGAATCCTTGCAAGATGAAAATCAACAACCCCATACTTCTCATACCACTAACCCCGTTCCTTTTATTATTATCAATAAAGAATTTGAGAATTCTAATAAAATAAGGCTTAAAAATGGCGGTTTACAAGATGTTGCACCTACCATAATTGAGTTGATGAGTATAAAACAACCAACTGAAATGACTGGTTCAAGCCTAATATTAAAAAATTATGAGTAATTACAAGAAATATGCTTATAAAAAAAGAATCGTTTTTATTTTAACAATTGTATCATTTTCAATATTTGCTGTCTTTGTTATTATTAAAGATTTTCAAAGCAATTTATCTTTTTTTTATTCTCCTAGCGATATTGTCAATTACAATAATCTCAATGCAAAATTAAAAAGTAAATTAGAAAGCAAATTCTTTAAAATAAGAGTAGGCGGGCTGGTGAAGGAGGGAAGTTTTAACAAAAAAGATAATCAAAATATTGTTTTTACTGTAACTGATCTAAAAAATGAAATTGTAATTAATTATCAAGGCATATTGCCTGATTTATTCCGCGAAAAGCAAGGAGTAGTTGCGGTTGGTTTTTTTGATTTAGAAAAAAAAATTTTTAATGCTACGCAGCTTTTAGTCAAGCATGATGAAAATTATATGCCACCAGAGGTTGCAAATATTATTGCCAAAGAAATATAAATCTTAATTTTTTTGTTAAAAATGCTTCGTTGCAATTAACAAAAAAATGATTATAATATTTATTTTTACAGTTTTTATAATTTAATTTACTTAATTTATGCTTTTTATCCATAATCCTAGAATGAGACCAATTATTCGTTTGTTTATTATTGGTGCAGTTGTTTTTTTAATAACTCGTCCCTATAATTTGATTTGCAATGCCTTCAATAAATGTTCACCAATTTATTTTAGCGATATTCTGGATTACTTGCCAAATAATTATCCCGATTACAAAGCTTTAATTTTAGTTGAAACCGAGAATGAAATGAAAGATCTGCAATTTGAAGCGGTTGAGGTGGTTAAAGAGGTTATCCTCAATGGCAAAACCAATGAGTTTGAATATTTAATAAAAAATAAATCAGATAAACCGATTAGCTTTTTTCTTGAATTAAAAATTGAGCCAGCTGACTTAGAGAAATATATCTCAAAACGAAAATGTTTATGTGGTTCTCGTTTTACTTTAGCTCCAAAGGAAGAAAAAATTATCAAGGCTAAATTAAAAATTGATAAAACAATTATAGGAGATTCTAAATTTAACATAGACGAAGGTCTGAGAATATTATATAGAGTCAAGGGATATTAATTAAATAATTTTCCTCAATATTTATGCCCCGCAAGCTTGAAAATCAAGCTTTGTCAGATAAAATTTTGGTGCAGGTTTTGTTGCCATTAATTTTTGATAAAAGTTTTACCTATTATACTGATAGCAATATCAAGATTGGAGCGGTAGTTGAGGTAGAGTTTGGTCGTCAAAAAATTTGGGGAATTATCGTTGAAATTAATGTCGCTTCTGCTGAAGAGGTTCCAGCCTATAAAATTCCAGCCTATAAAATTCCAGCCTATAAAATTAAAGATGTCATCAATATTCATCAAGATTTATTTTTTACCCCTCAAATAATTGAATTTATTGAGAAAATAGCCTCTTATAATCTTGCTTCTCTTGGGATGGTGCTTAAATCTTTTTTAAATATTATCAATAGCAATAAAAAGCGAAAGAAGGCAATAATTGCTAAGTCTGATGACTTTTGTAATCATCAAATTATATTAAAAAAATTATCCGATCAACAGCAAAAAATTGCTAATAAAATAAGCGAAGAAATCAATATTGACAAGCCTTTACCAATATTGCTCGAAGGAGTTACGGGCTCTGGAAAAACTGAAATTTATTTCAAGCTAATTGCCGATTTATTGCAAAATCAATCTCCTCAAAAGGCTCAAATATTAATTTTGTTGCCAGAAATTGCTCTTACTAGCCAAATTATTAAAAGATTTCAAGAGCAATTTAATTTTCCTCCCGCTTTGTGGCATTCACAAATTACTGCTAAAAATAAATTAGAAATATTTCACGGACTCAACAACGGAAGTTTGCAAATATTGATAGGAGCAAGGTCGGCATTGTTGTTGCCATTCAAAAACCTAAAATTAATTATTGTTGATGAAGAACACGACCCCTCATTTAAACAAGAAGATTTATTTAATTTTAGCGCTAGAGATATGGCAATTATCTACGGAAAAATAGCTCAATGCCCTGTTGTACTTGCTTCAGCAACTCCATCGATTGAAAGCTTTTATAATTATAAAATTCATAAATATAAGCATTTTCATCTAGAAAGTAAATTTTTTGCCAAAGAAAATAAAATTGATATTGTTGATCTTAAAAATTATAAAGATTTTAAAAAAAATCCAATTTCTCCTGCTTTAAAAACCGCCATCAAAGAAACGCTCAATAATCAAAGGCAAGTGTTGCTATTTCTTAATCGAAGAGGTTATGCCCCTTTAGCAATTTGCAATAAATGTGGCAATAAACAAAAATGCTTAAATTGCGATTTTCATCTTGTTTTTCATAAGAGTAAAAATATTTTAGCTTGTCATCATTGTGGTTATCAAAAGGCTTCATTTAAGCAATGTCAAGATTGCCAAGGTGATGGCGAATTAATTTCTGTGGGAATGGGGGTGGAAAAAATATTAGAACAAGTTGCTTTGCAATTTGAAGATGCAAGAATTGCAATGATTACCAGCGATAATATTGATAATTTTACTAAAAGTTCTGAAATAATCGAAAAAATTAGCAATCGCGAAATTGATATTATTATTGGTACACAAATGATAACTAAGGGTTATGATTTTAAGCACCTTGCTTTAGTTGGTGTGATTGATGCGGACAGCTTTTTTTATTCTAGTGATTTGCGATGCACTGAAAGAGCTTATCAAATGCTAACTCAAGTTATTGGCAGGGCGGGGAGGCATGAAGAAGCGGGCAGAATTATCTTGCAAAGTCATAATCCTGAAAATTTAATTTTTGAAAAAATTATCAAAGGCAATCAAAATGATTTTTATAATTTTGAGTTATCGAGTCGTCAAATGCTTGATTTACCGCCATTTGCTAGAATGGCAAGTTTTAAAATTAGCTCGTTAAAAGAGCAGGATGCAAAAAGATTCGCGATAGATTTTATTAAATATTTTCCCATTGATGAAAAAATTATGCTTATGGGACCAATATCCGCAAGAATTCAAAGGGTAAAAAACCGTCATAATTTTTTAGTAAATTTAAAAACTCAAAAAAATGTTAATATTCAAAAATTAATCAATAATGTTTTAAAAAATATCGAAATTCCCAAAAGCATTAGGTTAAATATCGACATTGACCCTTTATAAATTAGCTTTCATTGTCTCGCGAAGTCGTGTAATCTATAATCAGCAAGCTTTTAAAATTTCTTGCAATTTACTCAATTTTTATTAAATTTTTTTGCTAAAATACCCTTTACCAATAACTTCCGTTCAATTTTAAAATAAAATCTTGTGAGTGCAAATAGCGATAAAATAACAAGTAATCAGCAAAGAGCTGTTTTACAACGACAAATCTGGCAAATTGCTAATAATGTTAGAGGTGCAGTTGATGGCTGGGATTTCAAGCAATATGTGTTAGGCACTCTGTTTTATCGTTTTATCAGTGAAAACTTTGCTACTTATATCGAGGTAGGCGATGAGGCTATTAATTATGCCGATCTTTCCGATGCGGTGATTACTCCAGCAATTAAAAATGATGCGATAAAAACCAAAGGTTATTTTATCTATCCCAGCCAGCTATTCGTTAATGTCGTTAAAAATGCCAACACCAATGAAAGTTTAAACACAAACTTAGCCAAAATCTTCTCTGAAATTGAGTCTTCTGCAAACGGCTACCCATCAGAGAAAGACATCAAGGGCTTATTTGCCGACTTCGACACCACTAGCAACCGCCTTGGCAATAATGTAAAAGATAAAAACACCCGCTTGACTGCGGTGCTTAAAGGGGTTGCGGGTTTAGAATTTGGCGATTTCCATGGTAGTCAAATTGATCTATTTGGCGATGCCTATGAATTTCTAATCTCTAATTATGCCGCCAATGCTGGCAAATCGGGTGGTGAATTTTTTACTCCCCAACATGTTTCTAAACTGATTGCACAGCTTGCAATGCATAATCAAAGCCGTGTTAATAAAATCTACGACCCCGCTTGTGGTTCTGGCTCTTTGTTGCTTCAAGCCAAGAAGCATTTTGATGCACATATTATTGAAGAAGGTTTTTTCGGTCAGGAGCTTAACCATACCACCTACAACCTTGCTCGGATGAATATGTTTTTGCACAACATCAACTATTATAAATTTAATATTCAATTAGGCGATACTCTTATTAACCCTAATTTTAGAGGCGATAAACTTTTTGATGCCATTGTTTCTAACCCGCCTTATTCCACGAATTGGATAGGTTCTGACGACCCAACATTGATTAATGATGATCGCTTTGCCCCTGCAGGAGTGCTTGCACCAAAATCTAAAGCAGATTTTGCCTTTGTGCTTCATGCTCTTAGTTATCTTTCGAGCAGAGGCCGCGCTTCTATTGTGTGCTTCCCCGGAATTTTTTACCGTGGTGGGGCGGAAGCACGAATAAGACAATATTTAATTGATAATAATTATGTTGAAAGCATTATTTCACTTGCTCCCAACTTGTTCTTTGGCACTTCAATTGCGGTGACAATTTTGGTTCTTGCTAAAAATAAAAAAGACACCAACACCCAATTTATTGATGCCAGTGCTCTATTCAAAAAAGAAACTAACAACAATATTTTAACTGATGCCCACATCGACGAGATTATGCGAGTGTTTGACAACAAAGAAAATGTTGAATATTTTGCCAGATCGGTTCCTTGTGAAGAAATCAAAACTAAGGAATATAATTTGTCAGTAAGCAGTTATGTTGAAGCCAAAGATAATCGCGAGGTTATAGAAATTGCTAAGCTCAATGCCGAGATAGAAACAACAGTCGAAAAAATTAATCGCTTGCGCGCCGATATTGGTTTAATAGTTACTCAGATCGAGGGAGATAAAAATGAGTAAAAGCAAATCAACAACACCAACTATTCGTTCATCTGCAGTAGAATATCTAGCCTTTATTGCCACCAATTGTGAGAATGGAGTTGAAGCATTTTATGATGATGAAAATATTTGGCTTAGTCAAAAGATGATGGCAACTTTATATGATGTCACGGTTTCGACCATTAACCAACACCTTAAGCGAATTTATACTGTCATCCTGCGTCATTACACCGTCATCCTGCGCGAAGTTTATACTGTCATCCTGCGCGAAGTCGCAGGATCCAGAAGAAATAACGATAAGACCCTGCGACTTCGCGCAGGGTGACGGAAGTGGAAAACTGCAGGGTGACGGAGGAAGCAAAACACAGGGTGACGGAAGTGGAAAACTGCAGGGTGACGGAGGAAGCAAAACACAGGGTGACAAAGTCAAAGCTTGGTCTGTCCAGAATAATAAGGAGATAAAATAATGAAAAAACAGGCTTTTGTTTATATTTTGGCAAGTAAAAAAAATGGAACAATTTATACGGGGGCGACCAGTAATCTTGATAAAATGATTAAGATCACAAAAAAAGGAACAAATGAATAACACAAATTTTTTAGAAAAATTATTAGATGGGGAGAGGGTTGAGTGGAAGAGGCTGGGGGAGGTTTGTGGCTTAATAACAACTGGTAAATTAAATGCCAATGCAATGGAAGAAGGTGGTAATTATCCTTTTTTTACATGCAATGAAAAACCATACAAAATCAATAGTTATGCATTTGATTTGGAAGCAATTTTAATATCTGGGAACGGTAGTCAAGTAGGTCATCTTAATTACTATAAAGGAAAGTTTAATGCTTATCAAAGAACTTATATAGTTGGTGATTTTAGAGATGTTAATGCGATGTATTTATTTCATTACCTAAATTATACATTGAAGAGTTACATTCTTCAAAACTCAAGAAAAGGATCTATTCCATATATAACGATGCCAATGTTGGAAGGCTTTCAAATCCTCATTCCATGTCCCGACAACCCAAAAAAATCGCTTGAAATTCAGGCGGAAATTGTCCGCATTTTGGACAATTTCACCACACTTACCGCCGAGCTTACCGCCGAGCTTACCGCCCGCAAAAAACAATATGCCTATTATCGCGAACAACTTCTCACTTTTGGAGAAGGCGAAGTGGAATGGAAGAGGCTGGGGGAGGTGCTTATTCGTTCAAAGGGCACGCAAATCACTGCTGGCAAGATGAGGCAATTACACAAAGATGGTGCACCGATAAAAATTTTTGCAGGCGGAAGGACTATTGCATTTGTGAATTTTGATGATATTCCTGCTAAGGATATTAATAACAAACCATCAATTATAGTAAAATCAAGAGGTATAATTGCATTTGAATATTACGAAAAGCCATTTTCTCATAAAAATGAAATGTGGTCTTATTATTCGGATAATAAAAATATTGATATCAAATTTGTATATTATTTCTTAAAATTAAATGAACAGCATTTTCAAAATATTGGAAGCAAAATGCAAATGCCACAAATCGCAACTCCTGATACTGACAAGTTTAAAATCCCCATTCCACCACTTTCTCAGCAAGCTCGCATCGTTGCCATTCTAGATAAATTCGATGCCATCACTAACTCCATCACCGAAGGCTTGCCACGAGAAATTGAACTTCGTCAACAGCAATATGAATATTACCGTGATTTGCTTTTGTCATCCTGTGTCATTACATCGTCATCCTGCGCGAAGTCGCAGGATCCATAAGAAATAACGATAAGACCCTGCGACTTCGCGCAGGGTGACGGAAGTGGAAAAGTGCAGGGTGACGGAAGTGGAAAACTGCAGGGTGACGGAAGTGGAAAACTGCAGGGTGACGGAGGAAGAAAAACACAGGGTGACAAAGTCAAAGCTTGGTCTGTCCAGAATAATAAGGAGATAAAATAATGGAAAAGCAAGCTTTTGTTTATATTTTGGCAAATAAAAAACACGGAACAATTTATACGGGGGCGACCAGTAATCTTGATAAAATGATTAAGATCACAAAAAAAGGAACAAATGAATAAGCGAAGTTTTTTAGAAAAATTATTGGATGGCGAGAGGGTTGAGTGGAAGAGGTTGGGGGAGGTAATATGAATAAAGGTAATATGAATAATAAGCCAATTAGTCTAATCCAACCGCCAAAAGGCTATTTTAATTGGTTGGAAGATTTAAAAATAAAAATTCATAAAAAACATTTTTTAATCCAAAATACTTTTAACCGATGAAAAAAGAAGAAATAGCTAATAAAAATCTAATTTCAAAGCCTCAAGATTTTTTGCTTTACAAAACCTCGGATGGCGAGATTAAAATTAGTGTTTTGCTCAAAAGTGAAACGATTTGGCTTTCGCAAAAAGCGATGGCGCATTTGTTTGATTGTAGTTCTGACAATATCAGCCTGCATTTGAAAAATATTTTTAATAGCGGTGAATTAGAGCAAAATACAGTTACCGAGGATTTCTCGGTAACTGCTGATGATAGGAAAAATTATCGGGTAAAACATTACAATTTAGATGCAATTATTTGTGTTGGTTATCGAGTCAATTCCTTACGAGGAACCCATTTTAGAATTTGGGCGACTAAGCAATTAAAAGAATATATTATCAAAGGCTTTGTGCTTGATGATGATCGTTTGAAAAATCCCCATAATCCGTTTGGGCAGGATTATTTTGAAAGGCTTGAAGAGAGAATAAGAGACATTCGCTCTAGTGAGCGAAGGTTTTATCAAAAAATTACTGATATTTATGCAAGCAGTGTTGACTACGATAAAAATGCTGATTTAACCAAAGAATTTTTTGCTACCGTTCAAAATAAAATGCATTTTGGCATTCATGGCAAAACCGCCGCAGAAATTATTGCCAGCCATGCAGATTCTAAAAAAGCCAATATGGGAATCACCTGCATTTCGCAAAATAATTTGAAAAAGTCCGATATTTTTGTTGTCAAAAATTATTTAAATAAAAAAGAAATTTTTGAACTGAATTTAATTGTTGAGCAATACTTAGCCTTTGCCACCTTGCAAGCTCAAAATAAAAGAGCGATGACGATGCAAGATTGGATTTTAAAATTAGATGATTTTTTGCGTTTGAATGAAAAAGAAATTTTACAGCATAAAGGCAAAATATCCAAGGATTTGGCGGATAAAATGTCAGAAGATGAGTATCGAATTTTTAAGCAAAATCTCTTAAAAAATTATGAATCAGATTTTGATAAAATGTCGAAGGCACTTGAAACAAAAGGAGAAAAGAAATGAAAGAGGCAAATTTTTTAGAAAAATTATTGGATGGCGAGAGGGTTGAGTGGAGAACGTTGAAAAATTTAATTTTAGATAAGTTTTGGATAATGCCAGCCACTCCAAAATTCAACGAAAGTGAAGAAATTCCATATATTACATCAAAGAATATCCGTGGAGGGCATATTGATTTCAATAAAGTAAAATTCATATCTCGATCAGATTATCTCGGCTTATCTCGCAATAGACCAATTCTGGAGGGGGACATATTGATAAGCATGATTGGCACTATCGGAGAGATTGCTAGAGTAAAAAGCACAGACTTGGATTTTTACGGTCAAAATATGTATTTAGTCAGACTGAACACAGGCGTTATTGATAGTGATTATTTTTTACATTTCTTTGATTCTCCTAAAATAAAAAATTATTTTGGTTCAACAAAAAATAACTCTGGTCAAGGATATTTGAAGGCTAACAACATTGAAGATCTTTTAATCCCCATTCCATGCCCGGAAAATCCTAAAAAGTCGCTTGAAATTCAGGCGGAAATTGTCCGTATTTTGGACAATTTCACCGAGCTTACCGCCGAGCTTACCGCCGAGCTTACCGCCCGCAAAAAACAATATGCCTATTATCGTGATCAGCTTTTAACTTTTGCAGAAGGCGAAGTGGAATGGAAGAGGCTGGGGGATGAAAACTTTTTTGAAGTAGGCTCTGGGGGAACGCCGTCAACATCAAAACCAGAATACTGGAGCGATGGCAACATTCCTTGGCTTAAATCAGAGTCGTGCAATAATGACCCTGTTTATTCGGCTAATAATTTTATAACTGAGTTTGGATTGCAAAAATCGAGTGCAAAACTTTTGCAAAAAGAAACCACATTAATAGCCCTTGTTGGTGCAACTATTTTCAAGACAGCATTTTTAGAGTTTCGAGCTGCAACCAATCAGAATATTGCAAACATCAAATCCAAGCGCCCCGATGCTATAAATGACAAGTTTGTTTTTTACTACATAACAAATTTGTATGAAGTACTAAAATCCGAAATGCGCAATTATGGGATGTTGAATCTTACAACTTTAAGGCAATTCAAGATTCCTACTCCTTCTCTTGCTGAACAAGCTCGCATCGTCTCCTTCCTCGACAAATTCGATGCCATAACTAACTCCATCACCGAAGGCTTGCCACGAGAAATTGAGCTTCGTCAACAGCAATACGAATATTACCGCAATTTGCTTTTGTCATCCTGCGTCATTACACCGTCATCCTGCGCGAAGTTTATACCGTCATCCTGCGCGAAGTCGCAGGATCCAGAAGAAATAACGATAAGACCCTGCGACTTCGCGCAGGGTGACAGAAGGGGGAAAGTGCAGGGTAACGGAGGAAGAAAAACACAGAGTTGACAGAAGGGAGAAAGTGCAGGGTAACGGAGGAAGAAAAACACAGAGTTGACAGAAGGGGAGAAATGATTAAACAAACTAAGGTTATAAATATTTTAGGATCCTGTTTTTGCCATCCTTTCTTGTCAGTTTCATGTTTTTTTGTTATCCTGCGCGAAGTTTACACCGTCATCCTGCCATTACATCGTCATCCTGCGTCATTACACCGTCATCCTGCGTCATTACACCGTCATCCTGCGCGAAGTCGCAGGATCTAGAATAAACAACAATAAAGAGTAAAAAATGACTGAAACAATCAAACCAATCATCGAATCAAATAATTTTATTGTTCTTGATAAATATATAAGACAGTGGGAGCCATCTAAAGGCCATCAAAGTGAGAATGACTTAGAGAGCGAACTTGTTAATGATTTAGTAAATCAAGGTTATGAATTTTTGCCAAATTTAAACTCTCCCGAAACAATGCTTGCCAATGTACGATTGCAGTTAGAAAAGTTAAATAAGGTGAGTTTTTCTGAAAGCGAATGGCAAAGATTTGTCGAAACTTATTTAAAAAAGCCAAGCGATGGCATTGTTGAGAAAGCCCGCAAAATTCACAATAATTATATTTATGATTTTGTATTTGATGATGGTCGTATTTTTAATATTTATTTGCTCGATAAAAAAAATATTGCTCGCAACAAATTGCAGGTAATTAAGCAATTTGAGCAAAATGGCAAGAGCCTTAATCGTTATGATGTGACTATTCTTGTCAATGGTTTGCCACTTCTGCAAGTTGAGTTAAAAAAACGAGGTGTTGCCATTCGTGAGGCATTTAACCAGATTCATCGCTACAGCAAAGAGAGTTTTAACTCTGAGAATTCATTGTTTAAATATCTGCAAATATTTGTTATTTCTAATGGCACTGATACTCGTTATTTTGCCAACACTACGAAGCGAGATAAAAATAGCTTCGATTTCACTATGAATTGGGCAAGGGCTGATAATAGCTTGATTGCAGACCTCAAAGACTTCACGGCAACTTTTTTTGAGCAAAAAACTTTGCTTAAGGTGTTGCTAAATTATTCGGTGCTTGATTGCGACAACAATTTGTTAGTGATGCGACCTTATCAAATTGCCGCTTGCGAGAGAATTTTATGGAAAATAGAAAGTTCCAATCAAGCTAAGAATTGGAGCAAGCCTGAAAGCGGTGGGTTTATATGGCACACAACTGGCTCTGGTAAAACTCTAACCAGTTTTAAGGTGGCACGAATGACAACAGAAGTTAATTTTATCGACAAAGTGTTTTTTGTGGTTGATCGCAAAGATTTAGATTATCAGACGATGAAGGAATATCAAAGGTTTTCGCCTGATAGTGTTAATGGTTCTAATAGCACTGCGGGCTTGAAACAAAATCTTGAGAAGGATGATAACAAGATTATTGTTACCACTATTCAGAAGCTTAACAACCTAATGAAAAGCGAGGAAGAGCTAGCCATATACAACAAGCAAGTGGTGTTTATTTTTGACGAATGTCATCGTAGCCAATTTGGCGAAGCCCAGAAAAACATAAAAAGAAAGTTTAAAAAATTTTATCAATTTGGTTTTACAGGGACACCGATTTTTCTTGAGAATGCTCTGGGTGCCGAAACCACGGCAAGTGTATTTGGCTCCGAGTTGCATTCTTATGTTATAACCGATGCTATTCGCGATGAAAAAGTGCTTAAATTCAAGGTTGATTATAATGATGTGCGACCAAAGTTTAAAGCAATTGAAAGCGAGCAAGATGAGCAAAAATTGAGTAGTGCAGAAAATAAAAAAGCCTTGCTTCATAGAGATCGCATCCGCACAATATCGGGGTATATTCTCAATAATTTTCGCCATAAAACTCATCGCTTGCAGGGAGGAGATAAAGGCTTCAATGCTATGTTTGCAGTAAGTAGTGTAGATTCTGCTAAGCTTTATTATGAAACTCTAAATACATTACAAAAAAACAGCGATAAGCCATTAAAAATTGCAACTATTTTTTCATTCTCTGCCAATGAAGAACAAGATGCAGTGGGAGAAATTCAAGATGAAAGTTTTGATATATCGGCAATGAATAGCAGTGCTAAAGAATTTTTAACTGTTGCAATTAATGATTATAATGATTTCTTTAAAACCAACTTTAATATTGATAGTAAAGGCTTCGAGAACTATTACCGCGATTTAGCTAAACGAGTTAAATCTCAAGAAATAGATTTATTGATTGTGATTGGAATGTTTCTTACTGGTTTTGATGCCCCAACTCTTAACACTTTGTTCGTCGATAAAAACCTAAGATACCACGGTTTGTTGCAGGCTTATTCAAGAACAAACCGAATTTATGATGCTACTAAAACTTTTGGCAATATCGTTACTTTTCGTAATTTAGAACAGGCAACTATAGATGCCATAACTCTTTTTGGCGATAAAAATACTAAAAATGTAGTATTGGAAAAAAGCTATAAAGAATATATGGATGGCTTCACCGATTCGACAACTGGCGAAGCAAGACGAGGTTTTATTGAGGTTGTAACAGAATTAGAGAAGAGTTTTCCAAGCCCTGATATGATTAAAAAAGAAGCAGATAAAAAAGCTTTTGCTAAATTGTTTGGCGAATATTTGCGAGTCGAAAATGTGCTTCAAAATTATGATGAATTTGTAAGTCTTAAAGTTATGCAAAGCCTTGATATAAATGATCGGGAGGCGGTCGAAAAATTCAAAGCAGAGCATCGTTTAAGCGATGATGATTTTAACTTACTTAAAACAGTAAAAATACCAACGGATCGCAAAATTCAGGATTATCGATCGACCTATAACGACATTAGAGATTGGCTTCGTAAAGAGAAAGCGGGCAATGAAAAAGAAAAATCGGTTATAGATTGGGATGATGTGGTGTTTGAAGTTGATTTGCTAAAATCCCAAGAAATTAATCTAGACTACATTTTAGAGCAGATTTTTGAGAATAGCAAAAAAGTTAAAGATAAGGCTACATTGCTTGAAAATATGCGACGAATGATTCGAGCCAGCCTAGAAAACCGCCCAAAAGAGGGCTTGTTGGTCGATTTCATAAATCAAACCAATCTTGATGATATTGGCGATAAAGCCAGTATAATTGATGCTTTTTATAAATTTGCTCAAGCGGAGCAGTTAAGAGAAGTTGAGGAGTTGATTAGTTCTGAAAATTTAAATGAAGAACCTGCAAGGCGTTATATTTCAGCTTCAATCAAACGAGAATTTGCTAGTGACAATGGCACGGAATTAAATGCCATTTTACCAAAAATGAGCCCATTTAACCCGCAATATTTAACAAAAAAACAAAATGTATTTCAAAAAATTGTAGCTTTTGTTGAAAAATTTAAAGGTGTTGGCGGTAAAATTGAAAAAAGTTAATTATTAAAAAAAGTTAATTAAAGGCGCGATTTACTTGCCTTCCGTGCGAAGTCTCCTAATCTAAAACAAGCACAAACAAGAAGTCCAGCGATGGCTTAAGAGCGATCCAAATATCACTATTGCTTGGGTTAAAATAAAATTAGAAGAGTTTAAAAAAAACTCTAATCGAAATAAAAGAAAAAAATCCAAATAAAGCAATCTTATTTTTTGATGAGAGTAGATTTAAAAACAAATCTAAAACTGGTTTAACTTGCTATGAGAAAGGAATATGGACTCCAGTTAAAGCAACATTAAGATTTAAGAATTTCTATCTTTATTCATCAATTAATTCTGCTTCCTCCATAT
>CAMDGT010000003.1 GCA_945898025.1 Rickettsia typhi
CTCCTTGTATGGTGTAAAATATTTCCTGAATTTTTAAAAAATTTCCATCATGATTTTCTGGTTTACGAATTGGGTTTTTGCCAAACATAATTTCAAATAAACTTATTGTTTCGGAATATTGTCGATATCAATCATTTCATAGCTTGCAACACTGTTCATCCAATCTTCTTTTACCTTGATAAATAAATAAAGGTGAATTACTGAGTCAGCTATTTTTGCAATCTCTTGTCTGGAATCGAAGCCAATTTGCTTTATTAATTTACCGTTTTTGCCAAGAATAATCTTTTTTTGACTTTCTTTTTGCACAAAAATTGTTTGATGAATTTTTATATGACCATTTTCCATTATTTGGTAACTGTCATTTTTAACGGTAAGAGAGTAGGGCAGTTCTTGATTTAGCTTAAGAAATAATTTTTCTCTAGTAATTTCGCAAGCGATAAATTTCATTGGAGCATCGGTAATTTGATCTTCATCAAATTGCCAGCCTTGATTATTTGCTTGTGAACAAAAAAAATCTTTTAAATCATCGACCCCGTCATTGTTGAGAGCGGATATCATTCTAATGTTCTCAATTTCTATTTTTGATAATTGAGCTATCATTTCAAGTAACTTAGGCTTTTTAACCGCATCAATTTTATTTAAAATTGCAATAATTGGGATATTTTCTTTTTTTAAATCATTTAGTAATGCTAATATTTGACTAGTCATTCCGTGTGTTGAATCGATAATAAAGCCAATATATTCGGCAGATCTTAGTGCTTGCCAAGCAGATTTAACAATAACTCTTTCAAGTATTTTTTCCTGTCGTGGAATAAATATACCGGGAGTATCGATAATGATTAGCTGACAATGATCATGAATCAAGATTCCCTTAATTGCATTTCTTGTGGTTTGTGGCTTTGGCGAGATTATGGCTAGTTTTTGTCCAATTAATAAATTGGTAAGAGTTGATTTTCCTGCGTTAGGAGCTCCAACTAAGGCAATTGTAGCATGTTTTTTTTTGCCATCTTCTTTTTCTAAAGATTGCGGAGAGTTTAATTGATGTTCGGTCATTTTAAGAATATTTATTGGCAAGATCTTTGGCTATTAAAAATGCCAATTCAACACTTTGCGAAGCATTAAGACGAGGATCGCAATGAGTGTTGTAGCGATCTTGAAGATTTATTTCTGATATTTGTTGATTTCCTCCAAGGCATTCAGTCACATCTTGCCCTGTCATTTCAAAATGGATTCCTCCCGCATAGCTACCAAGCTCTTTATGAATTTTGAAAAATAAGCTGATTTCTTTTAAAATGCTGTCAAAATGCCTTGTTTTGTAGTTATTGGAGGCTTTAATCGTGTTACCATGCATTGGATCGCAAATCCAGATTACTGATTTTTTTGCTTTCATTGTTGCATTTATTAGAGGTGGCAATAGTTTTTCAATTTTATCCGCTCCCATTCTGGAAATTAGGGTTATTTTTCCCTCTTCGTTGTGTGGATTGAGAATTTCAATGATTTTTATTAATTCTTCGCTTGTCATTGAAGGCCCCACTTTAAAGCCAATTGGATTGGCGATTCCCCTTGTAAATTCAAGATGTGCTTCATCTAGGTTGCGAGTTCTGTCGCCGATCCATAAGAAGTGAGCGCTTAGATTGTAGAATTTTTGATAATCATTGCTAAATTTTGTAAAACATTCTTCGTAGTTTAATAAAAGAGCCTCATGGGAGGTAAAAAAGTTTGTGGTAGTGAATTCCGGCAGAGTTTTTATATCTAAACCACAAGAATTAACGAAGCCCAGAATGTCGTTAATTTTATCGATTATTACTTCAGTATCTTGTTTGCTTTTTAGACTATGGGCAAATTCATTGTTCCATTGATTTACTTTGATAAGATTTCCATAGCCACCAAGAGCAAGAGATCTAAGGTAGTTTAATGATGATGCAGAATAAAAATAAGATTCTATAAGTCTTTGTGGATCGGCATTTCTAGAGTTTTCGTCAAAATCTATTTTGTTAACGATATCTCCGCGATAGCTTGGTAAGGTTTTATTGTCAATGGTTTCAGAATCTTGAGACCTTGGTTTGGCATATTGTCCTGCAATTCTGCCAATTTTAACTACTGGCTTTTTAAGTCCATAAATTAAGGCGATTGTCATCTGCATTATGGTACGAAAAAAACTCTTTAAATTGTCGTGGGAAAATTCCGCAAAGCTTTCTGCGCAATCTCCGCCTTGCAATAAAAATGCTTCGCCCCTTGATACCATTGCTAATTCTTTTTTAAGTTTTTCTATTTCATCGTAAGAAACTAAAGGGGGAAAAAGTTTTAGCTGATTTTCGGTTTGTTTTAAGAGAAGTTTATCAAGATAATTAGGTTGCTGTTTGATAGGAAATTTTCTCCATGAATCTATCTTCCAGTCAACTGAATTATTTGATGTTTTTTTTTCTGACATAATTTTTAAAAAGTGAGTTAAATATGCCCTCAAATTATCAATATCAAGCCCTTATAAGTCAACCATAATTTTATTTATTTTAGTTGAAATGATATTTAATTGTGTTAGAAATTAATCTTTATAAGTTCAAGAAAATCAAAGAAATGCACAAAGTTATTTTAAAAAAAGGCTCTAATATCAGAGTTACCAAGGGTCATCCTTGGGTTTATTCCAATGAAATAGATAATTTTTCATTATTAAAAGAATTGCCAGCAGGCTCAATTGTTGAGTTAGTTGATCATGCAAGCTATTTTATTGCGATTGGCTATTTTAACCCTAGAAGCCTTATTTCAGTAAGGTTGATGAGCTACAATAAATCAGAAAAACTAGATAAAGAATTTTTTGTTAAAAAAATAGAAAATGCTCTTTCTTTTCGTGAAAAAATTTTTGCCAATCAAGAAAATGAAATTGATTTTTGTCGTTTGATCCATAGTGAGGGCGATGGGCTACCCGGCCTTGTTATCGATAGATTCAAAAATATATTTTCTTGTCAGATTACTACTGCGGGAATGGAGCAGTTTAAGTCTTTGATTGTTGAGGCTCTTAAATCTGTTTTTAATAATGATATTTCGATAATTTTTCGTAACGATCTTGAAATTCGTAAGCTTGAAGGTTTAGAGCTTTATTCTGAAAATATAAATTTTGATAATCAAAATTTAATTACCTTACAAGAAAATGGCTTAAACTTTTTGGTGGATATTAAAAATTCTCAAAAAACTGGTTGGTTTTTTGACCAAAGAAAAAATCATTATTTTGTTCGCTCTATTGCAAATAATTTAAAAGTCCTAGATGCCTTTTCTTATTTAGGTGGCTTTGGTTTTAATGCCTTGGCAGGGAATGCTAAAGAGGTTACTTTTGTTGATATTTCAACAACTGCAATAGATTTAATCTCAAAAACAGCCGATTCATTCTATTCCGATAAAAAAGATAAAATTAAGATTATTAACAAAAAAGTTTTTGATTTACTGGAAGATGAAGAATTTCAAAAACAGTCATTTGACCTTGTAATTCTTGACCCTCCTGCATTCATAAAAAGCAAAAAAGATATTTTTAGCGGTATAAAAGGTTATGAAAAATTAATAAAACTTGCCAGCAAATTAGTGGCTAAACAAGGTTTTTTAATGTTTTCTTCTTGTTCTCATCATTTAACTGTTGATGATATGATAAATTGTGCTAATGACGGTTTTCGTAAAGCGGGAAGAAAAGCTAAATTATTTCGTGTTTTTGGAGCAGATTTTGATCATCCTACTTTGCCAAGTCTTAGAGAAGGTGAATATTTAAAATCTCTATGTTTTAATGTTGAATAAATTTTCAACTAAAAAAACAATAAACTCTTGACTTAGCTAAATTAATATTTTTATTATTAAGCAATTTTTAATATTTGAATTTTTTGTTAATGTTATTAAAATCGATAATATCAAAATTTACTGTTGCCAATTCAAAACCCCTAAGACTTTTTTTGGGAATTTTTTTGGGACTTTTTTTGGGATTTTTTTTGAGATTTTTTTTGAGATTTTTTTTGAGATTTTTTTTGTTAATCGGTGTAATAAGTTCTTGTAGTGTTCCTCATTGGTATAAGCCTTATGGTTATATGACATTCAAGCATTTGCCGAAAAATGGCTCTCCCGGCTTTAATCTTGGATGGATACACGGTTGTGAATCTGGCTTGGGGACTCAATTTGGAGGTGCTATTTACAAAACTTTCTATACTTGGCATCGCGATGTTGACATTACATCTTCACATCCAAATGTTGCTAAAGTTAGAGCAAGATACAGCAGAGAATTAATGGGTGTTAATTGGAATGATCCAAATAATATTAAAAGTAATTTTTCAGATTATAATAAAGTTTTTTGGAAGTCGCATATTTTTTGTCGTCATACAGTTTTGGGAATTTTGCAAACTGCAGGCTATACCCCCAATCTTCCGGGAGAATCTCGCTTTGATTTTGAAAAACACGGCATTGGCGGTGTTTTTAGTATTAGCGGAGTTGGAGATTCAAGAATTGGTAAAAGTTCAAGTTGGTAATTTATTGCCAAAATGAAACATTTGTTGATATGGCCGATTCAGTTTCTTGAAATCACTAGTAATTTTTATTTTTAATTTTAAGATTCTCAAAAATTCATAACCAACTTCACCACCACTTTTTTATATCAATGTTAGTTGATTTTTTATCTAACATATTGTTAGTTTAGTAATATTTGTTATCTTTAGTTAATGCCAAAAAATTTTTTACGACAGATTCGTGAGCAAAAAAATATTGGGCAAGCAGAACTTGCTCAAAGAATAGGTGTAAGTAAGCAGTTATTATCTGGTTTTGAGAATGGAAGAAGCGGAGTCTCTCATCCAGTATTAAGAAAAATAGCTGAATTATTGCAAATTGCCCCTGATCAAATATTTAGCGGTAATAACCCTAATTATTTTAACGAAAAACAGAAGAAAAGTCTCGGTTCTGCCATGAATATTGCCTTTAAGTTTTATGGCGATGAATTGGAAAAAGATATTATAGTTAGAGTTGCGACCGAATTATACTCTATGAATGTCGATTATGAATTATTAAAGGAAGATACCGATAAACAGACTTTTATAAAAGATCTTGAAGAGAAAATAATTACTGGTTTGGCAGCAAAATGCTTAATTAGTCAAAATCAAAAATAGAGCAAAATGAATCAAGATAAACATAAGGCAAAAAAAGAGTTAGAGAAAATTTATAATGATAAATTTAAGTGGGAAAAAGCCGCAAACTCTCTTAAAAATAATTTCGTTAAGTCTTTAAAAGAAAATCCTAAATTAAGTGCTATTTTAAAGCTCTTAGTTGTTGCCAACCTTGGTATTTGGTTGGTTTTTTTGATGATGATAAGTAAATTTTATTAAATTTTTTTAACTAAATCGGCAGTTTTAATAGTTCTCTAATTGCCTTTGCCTTGTGATATGTTTCCTCAAGCTCTTTTTGTGGCTCGGAATCAAAAGTGATGGCGCCTCCAACTTGAAATTCAAAATTGCTATTTTGCAAAATTAGAGTTCTAATTACTACTGAAAAAACAGCTTCATCTTTTGATTTAATGATCCCTATTGTGCCACTATAAATTCCTCTTGCCATTTTTTCAAAAGAATTCGATGCCTCAATTGCCTTAATTTTTGGAGCTCCTGTCATTGAACCAGGGGGAAAGCAGGCGATTATTGCACTAAAAATATTGTATTCTTCAAGCATTTTCCCGCTAATTTCAGATGATAAATGGTGTATTGTTTGATAGGAATCAATTTGAAATAATTTGTTAACTTTTACAGATCCTATTTTAGATATCCTTGACAAGTCATTTCTTACTAAATCAACAATCATAAGGTTTTCTGATTTTTCTTTGGCGCTATTGATTAAATAATCACGATTTTGAATATCTTTCTTTTTATCTGTGTGATCTCTTGGACTTGTTCCCTTGATTGGCTTAGAGATTATTTTTTGATTATTGATGGCTAAAAATAGCTCTGGACTCGCTGATATTATATAGCTATAACGATTCTTAATTAATGCGGAATAATTAGAGGGGCTTGCCTTGCAAAGGTCAAAAAAAATCTTCCAAGCTTTATTTTTATTGATTTCGCAATTTATTTTTCCATAAAATTTACGAGTTAAATTGGTCTGATAATAATCTCCATTACTAATTTCTGTCTTAATTTTATTAATTGCCGTCAAATATTCTTCATCGCTAAAATTAGAGTTGCAACTACTTGCAAAATATTCGCCATCTTGTTCTGATTCGATAGAAGATTTTTCGCAATTATCTATAAAATCAAGCTGCGATTGTTCGCTATAGTGAATGATGATAGATTCTTCTAGGTGATTAAATTCTAATATTAATGAAAATTTTACCCATAAGATATTTGGATTTTTAATAAAATAATTATTTGAAAATTTAATGTTTTCAATGTTTTGAGCAGATTCAAAGGCAAAATATCCTATCCACCAATCGTGATTTTGAGTTATTTTCTTCTCAATATCGTTAATTTTATTGCCAAATATCTCTTCTTGTGGAAATAATGCTAAATAAGATTTGCTATTCGAGTTATTTTTTTTTATGCCGGATAATAAAAAGGCAAAATCAAGCGGTTCTTGATATTTGGCAATAATTTTTGCACTCAATATTTCTGGTTCTATCCAATTGATAATTTTCTGTTTCATGAGTTAAAAAGTCTTATTTTATTAGAGTGGCAATGATATCATTACTTTAAGCCCGCCAAACTTACTTTTAGATAATTTTATCACTCCCCCATGAAGACTTATTCCGTCTAAAGCAATTGCCATTCCTAGGCCAGAGCCACTAGATTTTTTAATATTGTTTTTACTATCAAGGTTTCTTGCATTATCTATGCGATAAAACGGCTTAAATACATTTTCTTGTTCTGATTCTGTAATGCCTGAGCCGTTATCTTCTATATCTATTCTTAAGGTTTTTTCATTTTCTTGATTCTGATCAATAAAACATTTAACAAAAACATTTTCGCCATATTTTAAGCCGTTATCAATTAAATTAATTAAAACTCTTTTTAAGGTGATTCTTTTGATAATTATTTTGCATCCTCTTGGTAATTCTAGTTCTAAACCTATTTTTTGATTTATTTTTTGATAATATTCAATAATTTCATTTTTTATAAAGCCTTCAATTGCAATCTCTGACCCTTTTTCTTGGTTGTCAGATCTAGCAAAATCAAGATATTCCTCAACTAATTGTTGCATATCGTTGATATTTTGTTCCAATTCTATAATTTCATTTTGATTTTCATTTTTATTCATTAATGCTAATTGCAATTTCATTCTAGTTAATGGAGTTCTTAAGTCGTGAGAAACCGCAGATAGGGTTTCGGTTCTTTGAATTATTTGCTTTTTAACTCTATTTTTCATTTCAAGAAAAGAACTAGTCAAAGATTGAATTTCTTCTGACCCAGAAGGGCTAATTTCTTCAAATTCTTGACCTCGACCAAATTTTTCGGCAGCAATAGTAAGTTTTTTTAATGATTTTACTTGATTTTTAAAAAATAAGGTTGCTATTATCATCATTAAAATTGATGTAAAGACCATCCAAAATATAAATATCGAAGAGGTTGAGCTGGTTATTCTTTTAATTGGGACTTCAAAAATAATAATTCCTTGATTGGTCTGCAGGTTAACAATGATAAAATTTTTATTTTCTGGATTGTCAAAAATTTCAAATGGAGTTAGTTTGTAATTCTCTAATTCTATTTTAAAGCGATTATAGGGGTCAATTAAGGGGTTTATATATTCTCTAAAAGTGCTTGGTGCTGTTGAGCTATCTGCTATTTTGCGATTTTTCTTAATTCTTTTTTTTTCGGCAAAAGAAAAATTTAACCCTGTATTTGCGGATAAATCTTGCAATAGATTGGTGTATCCAGATTTATTAATTGATTTTTTAATAAAAATCATTTCTTCGATTATGCCTCTTGACATATGTTTGCTGACTAAATCAAGATGAGTATAATAAAAAACATAAATTGATACAAATTGCACGATTGCAAAAGATGCGATGATTATTAGTAGAAACCTGCCATATAAAGATTTCGGTAGTATTTTTTTTAGCAACAACGATTGATTTTTTGCCATTTTTTGCGATGATATAATTTAAAAAATTTCTTACGATCCATTCTTTGAGAATTTTGATGTTCGCAAATGCCTTTACTTGTTGATTCTGTTTGTTTTAGATAATCTTGATAAGCATCTTCGCGATTAAGATGATTATTGATTATGAAAAAAAAATTTAATATTTTTTTTAGCATATTTAAAATATTAAGATTGTAATTTTTTTACGATTTCTTCTAGTTTAATTCCGCGAGAACCTTTGATATAAATGATGTCTTCGTTTTCTATATATTGTAAAATTGCTTGCGATGCATCTATTGAGTTATAAAAATTAAGATATTTGACATTTTTTAAGTATTTTGAAGCATTATTTGTTTCTTTGCCAACCAAAACTGCCAAATCAACATTATGTTGAGAGATTAACTCAATTGCTTGCAAATGCAACTCTGTTGATTTTTCTCCTAGTTCAAGCATATCTCCAATTATTGCAATTAGCCTTTTTTTATGCAGAGATTTTTTTATCTTACTGGCATTGCTAAGACCTGCATCAATTGATGCGAGGCTAGAATTATAACTATCATCAATAATGGTAATATTTTTATTATCAATCAATATTTCGCTCAATAGACCTCTTCCTGCTGTTAATTTGAATTCTAGCAATTTTGCTAAGCCAATTTTAGGTTCTAATCCAATATTATCAATAACAGCTAAAGCTATTAAAGAGCTATAGATGATCGCCTGATTATTAGTATGTAATTGATATTCGCACAATTGATTAAGGTTATTTTTGCTTGTGGTGGCAATAATTTTAACCTCATTAATTTTTTCATCGTCAATTTTTATTATGCTGTAATCATTGTTATTATTGATTCCATAGCTTGATATTTTAACATTTTGAGCATATTTTTTAATGGCGATTTCTTTAAGAAATTGATAAAATTCGCTATCGCCATTGAGAATAATTTGTGGCATTTGTCCTTTGAAATTGGCTAAATGATCGAATATTTCAGATTTCGCCAAAGCAATTTCTTGTTGATTTTTAAAAAATTCTAAATGCGCAGTGCCAATATTGGTAATAATTGCAATATGCGGTTTAGCAATGTTTGATAATGATGATATTTCGCCAAAATGATTCATACCCATTTCAAAAATAGCAATTTCATAGCTACTATCAAGATTCGCTAAAGAAAGTGGCATACCAATATGGTTATTTAAATTTCCTTCATTGGCGAAGGTTTTTTTATATTGATTAAGTGCTAATTTTAGCATTTCTTTGCTGGTGGTTTTTCCAACGGAACCAGTTATACCAATGATTAGTGCTTGGCTTCTGTTTCTTGAATATTGTGCCAATAAATTTAAAGATATAAAGCAGTCTTGAACGAGAATTAATTTTATTTGATTATTTCGATAATTTTCATAAATTATTGCATCGCTAATAATTGCAATGGTGCAACCGTTATTAATTATTTGAGTTAGAAAGTTGTTACCATCTTGATTTTCGCCTTTTAAGGCAATAAAAAGGCTGTTTTTATCGGTTTTTCTGCTGTCTATTGTGACTTTAGAGATATTTTTTATTTCTTCTATTGATGCAAAATTATATTTTATAATTTGTGACTTTAGAGATTCTAAAAGCTCTTTTTTATTCCATAAACTCATAAAATAATTTAAAAAATACTTGCTAACAATTGATAATTATGTTAATATTGCTGTTTTAAAGCCAATTAATTTATCAAATTTTTAATAATAATGACCAATAAAGAAAATAATCAATCTTTTTTTAACAATTCGCAAGATATTTTAGATAATTCAGCAAAAAATTTACATAATAATTTTCAAAATAAATTAACGGGAGCAGAAATAATTGTCCAAGCTCTTATAAATGAAGGAGTTGACACGATATTTGGTTATCCCGGTGGAGCAATATTGCCTCTTTATGATGCTTTATTTTCACAAGATAAAATTCAGCATATTTTAACAAGGCACGAACAAGGCGCTTCTCATTCTGCGGAAGGCTATGCTCGTTCAACTGGAAGGGTTGGTGTTATTACTGTTACTTCTGGCCCCGGTGCAACCAATACAATTACAGGGCTTGCGGATGCTTTTCTCGATTCTATTCCATTGGTTTGTATTTCTGGGCAGGTTTCTACCGCAGTGCTTGGCACAGATGGTTTTCAAGAAGCTGATATTACGGGCTTAACTCGTTCTTGCACCAAACATAATTATTTAGTTAAAGATGTTAATGATCTTGGGCATATAATTCATGAAGCCTTTGAAATAGCTAGGTCAGGAAGGCCGGGACCAGTATTAATAGATGTTCCTAAAGATGTCCAAAATAATCACGGAATATATAATGGAAAGCCAGTAATTACAAGATTATCAACTAAATATAAGGCAAAAAAAACCGAAATTAAAAAAGAAGCAATAGATAAGGCGATAGAAATGATGTTCAATGCCAAGAGACCAATATTTTACACTGGGGGCGGTGTAATTAATTCGGGAGACATTGCTAGCGAATTTTTAACTAAGTTGGTAAAAATAACATCATTTCCAATTACTAGTACTTTAATGGGGTTGGGGGCTTTTCCTGCTTCAAATCAACAGTTTATTGGGATGCTTGGTATGCATGGCACCTACGAAGCCAATATGGCAATGCATGACTGCGATTTAATGATTAACATTGGGGCGAGGTTTGATGATAGGGTGACGGGAAAAGTGAGTGGGTTTTCTCCTGATTCTAAAAAAATTCATCTTGATATTGATGAATGTTCAATTAATAAAATTATTAAAGTTGACCTAGAAATTGTTGGCGATGCAAAAGATGGAATAAAAATGCTTATAGAAGGCTGGGAAGCAAAAGTTAAGCATTCTCAACCTGCCAATATTGATAATTGGTGGCAAATAATATCAAAATGGAGGGAGGTGCAATCTCTTAGTTATAAAAATAGTGAAGAATCTATCAAGCCAGAATTTGCCCTACAAACTCTTAATAGAATTGTTAAATCTAAAAAGCCCTTTGTTTCTACCGATGTAGGGCAACATCAAATGTGGACGGCTCAATATATTGAATTTGATGAGCCTAAAAAGTGGCTTACTTCTGGGGGTCTTGGAACCATGGGTTATGGTGTTCCGGCAGCGATAGGTGCTCAAATTGCTAACCCAGATAGCCTAACCATTTGTGTTAGTGGTGATGCAAGTTTTTTAATGAATATGCAAGAATTATCAACGATTAAGCAATATAATCTACCAGTTAAAATTATTATTATTAATAATCAATATATGGGAATGGTGAGGCAATGGCAAGAATTAACCTACGCAAATCGTCAGAGTCAATCTTATATGAATTCTCTTCCCGATTTTGTAAAGCTTGCTGAGAGCTTTGGAATATTGGGCTTAAGAGCAAAAACTCCGCAAGAGCTAGAGTCTAAAATTATCCAATTTATTAATCATGACGGGCCAGTTTTGTTTGATTGCGTGGTTGATTCTGCAGAAAATGTATTTCCAATGATTCCTGCTGGTGCTTCACACAATGAAATATTGCTCGGTCATCAGGCTAAAGAATATATTCAAAAAGATATCAATGCGGTTTAGGTTATATTATACAATACTTCACAATATTTAGTATAAATATGTTATAATTATAAATTTTATAAAAATAATGTTATTCTAATATTTTTTTAAAGTTATATATCATCATAATTACTAATATTTAACAATATTAAATTTAATATCAGTCTAATTCTGGAGTGTTGAATTAAAAATTTAATATTCCAGAATTACCCATCTTTATCAGTATTTTTATAAAAAATTCTTTACAAATATTTTACTATATTTAAATTTTAGCCTTTGAATAAGCCAAAAACAAGCATCAAATTTTTCGATATTTTCAGGTCTTAAACGGAGTTATTATCTATTATTAATATTTTATCAACAAGTAATGAGTGGCAGTGATTTAAAAACAAAATGTGGTGTAGTTAATCTTATAAAAACAAAATATAAGAACAGGAATCTAGAAAAAAATATTGCCAATTCTTCTAAAATTGATAAATCTCTTATTAATAAACCTCCTAAAGAGCAATCTTTATTTTCAACTATATTCTTTGCAATAATTATTGCTTTTACATTTCGTTCGTTTTTCTTTGAGCCTTTTCATATTCCTTCAAGCTCAATGAACCCTGGATTACTAACCGGAGACTACATTTTTGTATCAAAATACTCTTTTGGCTATAGTAGATATTCTTTTCCATTTGGAATAAATTTTTTTAGCGATAGAATATTTTATAAAGCCCCTAAAAGAGGAGATGTTCTGGTTTTTAGATTGCCATCTAACCCTAAAATCAACTATATCAAGAGAGTAATTGGTTTACCGGGCGATGAAATTCAACTAAAAGATTCTTTTTTATACATTAACGGCAATCAAATAAAAAGAGTTAAATCTGGTGAATTTACAGCAATTGAGAATAATATTTCTGTTTCCGCAGAGAAATTTATTGAAACGATGCCAGAGGGCAAAAAAATTGAAATAATGGAGCAAAAACTAACTCCACAAGATAATACAGAGGTTTATACAGTGCCATATGGCTACTATTTTGCAATGGGCGATAATCGCGATAATTCTGAAGATAGTCGTTTTTTAAATGAAGTAGGCTTTATTCCTGAAGAAAACTTAATCGGTGAAGCAAAAATAATCTTTTTTTCTTGCAATTCGCCAATTTGGTATTTTTGGAAATGGCATGAATCGGTTAGGATTGAAAGAATTTTTAAAAAAATTGAATAATGCTAGAGAATCTTAATTTTAAACAGCTTTATCAAAATATAAAATATCAATTTAACAACGAAGATCTTATCAAGGAGGCTTTAACTCACCCGAGCCTTTCTCGCAACAAAGGGGTTGCGAATTATCAAAGGCTTGAATTTTTGGGCGATAAAGTTATTTCTTTTGTGATTGCAGAATTTTTAATAAAAAAATATCCTCAAGAAAAGGAGGGTAATTTATCAAAAAGACATGCTCATCTTGTTTCAGGAGAACATCTTGCAAAAATTGCTGATAATATTGGTTTGGCGGAAATGTTAAAATTAAGTAAGGGCGAAGAAAAAATTGGTGGCAAGAATAATAAAAATAATCTTGAGGATGCTGTTGAGGCAGTTATTGGCGGTATATATCTAGATTCTGACTTTGAATCAACAAAGAATGTAATTTTATATCTTTGGAACAGCTCTCTGATTGAAGAAAGAGACCCTCCGCAAGACCCAATATCTCAACTTCAAGAAATGGTGCAAGCAAAATCAAAAACTCTTCCCATTTATCGGTTAGAAAAATGTGGCGGTAGCGATCATTTGCCAATTTTTAATGCCACCTTAACAATAGATAATCCTAAATTAATTATAAATGCTAAAGGCAATTCAAAGAAGTTAGCGCAAAGAAATGCAGCAATAATTGCCATTGAAAAAATTTTCAATATTTAATATAAATTTCTAATTTTAATGAATTATCAAGAAATTTTAATTGAAAAAATCAAAGAATATCTTTCCGCTTTGGCTTCTGTTATCTCAGGCAATTCAATTAACGGTAAAATACAGCAAGATAAATTTATACAAAAATTTGCTATTGAGCTAAGTTTACAAAATCATCACAAAAATAATTTTTTTGTTTGGGATTCAAGAATATCAAGCGATAACAAGCTTTTTATTGCTAATATAAGCGAAAATTTAATTAAAAAAAACCTTAAATCGCATCTAAAACAAATTAAAGAATATCGAGCAATGATTGATATGGGGCTTTGTTATTACTTGTTTCATAATAATTCTAATTATCAAAATTTTCTTTATAATTTTTGTGATGCTCAATATCGTTTAATTATTAACGATGTTGAGAAGTTAAGAATAGCAATGGTTGGAGGTGTTAATTATATTGGAATTGTTGTAAATATTATTAAAAAAATTGATAAAGATCTTGCCAATAAGAATCTTTCTAAAGATGAAATGGTTTTTGCAGGGGTTTTATTCGCATTAGTTAGAATCTTTTTGCAAAATAATAAATATTTATCATCTCTGGTGAAGGTTGATAATATTGATTATTTTTATCAAAATTGGCTAAGTTTTTTTGCTGATAAAAATATTGTTAAAATTTCGCAATTATTAGAAAAATTAACTACTAAAATTCTTTGCCAAGATCAATTTCTGGCAGATTTATTGCAAATTCTCAAGCTAATCAATGATCAATTCTCTCAAAATTCTGATAAAACTGAAGCTAAAGAGGGCAACGAAAGCGGTGACAGCAATCAAGATGATAAAAATAAAAAAAACGAGGATATTAATTATGGTAGTGAAACGGTGGAATATCAAGAAAATCAAGATATTTCAAAAAATGATGATAAAAAAGAAGAGGGCGATGAAAGCGACAGCAATCAAAATATTGATTACGGCAATGAAAAGCAAGCATTAGGCGATGATGAAATGCTTTCTCAAAACGGCAAATTGCTAGATAATAATGCGGTTGATAATAATCTTTTGCAATTTAAAAAATCTTATCGGCCATTTACTACTCAATTTGATGAGGTTATTTTCCCTCAAAAATTCTTACCGAAGGAAGAGTTAAAAGACTTGAGAAACCAACTGAATATTAAACTTGCAAAATTAAGCAACATTTCTAAAAAAATGGAAATCAAGCTTAAAAGAAAGCTTCTTGCTAAAAATTTAGCAATGATTGATATCAATCAAAGCGAAGGCGAGATAGATCGTAAAAAATTATCTCAACTAATAAGCAACCCGACTATTGAAAATATTTGGGTCAATAAAAAGAATCAACAAAATCAAGATATAGCCCTCACTATCTTGCTTGATAATTCTGGTTCGATGAGGGGAAATCCAATTGTAATGACTGCTCTTGCTTGCGAAATGATTGCTGATATTTTAGAAAAATTTTCAGTAAAAACGGAAATAATTGGTTTTACTACAACCGATTGGAGAGGTGGTAAATCAAGAAAAATGTGGGAAAGAGAAGGCTCGGTAAGCGAACCCGGCCGATTAAATGATTTAAGGCATATTGTTTATAAAAATTTTCAACAAAATTTTCGCAATGCAAAAATTAATTTAGGATTAATGTTGAAAGATGGCATTCTTAAAGAAAATATTGACGGCGAAGCTTTGTTATTTGCAAGATCTCGTTTAATGCAAAGAACAGAATCAAGAAAAATTTTAATGGTAATTTCTGATGGTGCTCCCGTTGATGACTCTACTAATAGTAGCAATAAAGATAACATATTAATCGAGCATTTGGGCGAGGTAGTTCGTCATTTTGAAAAAAGAAAAACTGTTGAATTGGTTGGAGTGGGAATTTGTCATAATACCGATCAATTTTATCGCAACTCAATTGTCATAAAAAATCTTGAAGATTTAGGTGATGCAATGATAGAAAAAATCTCTTGTTTGCTATAAATAATACCAAATCCCATCTTTAAAGTTTTAAAAAATATTAAAATTCTAACTTCATATTTTTGGCTAAAAATCTCTAAAAAGCTTTAGCTGTATGGATATACATCTTTATTTTTTAAATATTTTTATCATAAAAACTATTTTGTTATAATTTTATTTAAAGTTGGGATTTGGTATAATTTCAATTTATTTTTAGTAATTCGACTAAATATTTATGGCTTTGAGCCAATCATTTAGCTTGATTTTGGCAATTTTATTCATATAATCAAAGAATTTTGTAATTCCTGTAATCCCACTTTTGTAATCCCACTTTTGTAATCCCATTTTGTAATTAATTTTATAGGCAATGAAAATAACTTTAAACTGGCTTAAACAGTATCTCGAAACCAATAAAACACTTGAAGAAATTTGCCAAGCGCTTACTAATATCGGGCTTGAGGTTGAATCTTGTAACGATAAATCAAAATCTTTAAAACCTTTTTTTGTTGCCGAAATTATTGAGGCGGAGCCTGTTGAAAATTCTGTAAAATTAAAAAAATGTTTAGTTAAGGTATCTGATAATATCTCATTGCAGGTTATATGCGGGGCAAAAAATGCCAGAAAAGGCATTAAAGTTGCTTTTGCTCCAATTGGAGCTGTAATTCCCGCCAATCAAATGATTATCAAAAAAGCAAAAATTGCAGGAATTGAAAGCAACGGTATGATCTGTTCTGCGAGTGAATTATTGCTAGGAGAAGAGGGGGAGGGAATAATAGAAATAGACTACTCAACACCAATTGGCAAATCAATTGCTGAAATTTATGGAGTGAACGATGCCGAAATTGAAATAAACATTACTCCCAATCGTGGCGATTGCCTTGCTATTCTTGGAATAGCCCGCGATCTTGCTTGCACAGGAATTGGCAGATTAAAAAATAACATCCATTCATTTGAAAATTTTGTCAAAAATTGCCATTTTGATTTGCCGATAAAGCTTGCTAATATTGATAATTTTAAAAAAACTGATTTTAAGTTTCGGCTTTCTAATAAGGCGATTTTAGCAAATGATAATCAAGATAAAGCCTGTCATTTTGCTGGTTTTCGCTATATTAATCATCTTGAGAATAAAAAATCTCCGCAATGGTTGCAAGATCAACTAACCGCAGTGGGAGTTCGTTCAATTTCAGCAATGGTTGATATTGCTAATTGGGTTATGATAAGCCTTAATCATCCCCTTCATATTTACGATGCCTCTAAAATTAACGATGAAATAAATATTTCTTTTGCTAATAATGGAGAAAAATTTATCTCTCTCAATCAAGAAGAATATCAATTAAACAATAGCGATATAATAATTTCTGATAAAAATAAAAATCTTGCTCTTGCGGGTATTATTGGCGGTACTTCAAGTTCTTGTAGCACCGAAACTAAAGAAATTATAATTGAAGGTGCCTGTTTTGACAATATTATGATAGCGAATAGCGGTAGAAGGCTTAATATCAATAGCGATGCCCGTTATCGTTTTGAAAGAATTGTTGACGATAAAAATACACTAAGCGCAATTCAGCTTGCTTCTTTATTGATTCTAGAAATTTGCGGAACAAAAAATAGTCAGGTTAGCGATATAAAAACCATTGGTGGTTATAAGCAAAACTTATTGGTTGATTTTGATATTTCGCAAGTTAAGAGGCTTACAGGTGTTGATATATCAACTGCTGAAATCATTAATATTCTCGAAAAATTAGAAATAACCACAAAGAATCATCTTAATCAATCGTTAATTCAATTTGAAATTCCTAGCTTTAGGCCAGATATATCGAATTCTCAAGATCTAGTTGAAGAAGTGATAAGATTTTTTGGCTATAATAATATCAAATCTCAACCTTTGGCAATTACAAAGCAAATTAAAAATATTGATGTTATCGATAAATTAAAAATTTATCTTGCCAATAGTTCAATGATAGAAACCGTAAATTGGTCTTTTGTTGATGAAAAAACTGCTAAAAATTTTGGAGCGAAAAGCACTAATCTTTTACTTGAAAATCCAATAAGTTCAGAAATGAATTACATGCGAACCAGTTTAGCCATTGGTTTGCTTAACTCTTATCAAAAAAATTATCTAAGAAATTTTATTGATTTATCAATATTTGAAGTTGGTAATGTATTTTTAGATGAAAAAAATTATAATAATGAATTAATGTTAGCGGGGCTGAGAGTTGGCAGTAATAATCAAATTAATCATTTTAAAGAACAAAGAAATTTTGATGTCTTTGATGTTAAGAAAGATATTTTCTCAATATTTGAAATATTGGGCATTAATCAAAAAAGCCTAACCCTTGATAATGCTAATTTGCCACCATATTTTCATCCATATCGTGCATCGACAATATTGCTCGGCAAGTCTGTAATTGGTTATTTTGGTGAATTGCACTCTAACATTAACAAGTTTTATGATCTTAAGCCAAGATTAAACTATTTTGAAGTGTTTCTTGATAAAACGAATTATAAAAATTTACAAAATAAGCAGGTTAAAGCAATAAAGATCAACGATCTACAAGCTATTGAGCGAGATTTTGCCTTTGTCGTCGATAAATCAGTG
>CAMDGT010000004.1 GCA_945898025.1 Rickettsia typhi
ACAAGAGTTGGATTAATTGCCAACCCCCTTAAAGATAGATTCGGAATACCACTCAGAATTAACTTTTATAGCCCTAAAGAACTTGAGCAAATTATCTTGAGGGATGCCAAAATTCTTAATATCAACATTGATAATGCTGGAGCCGTTGAAATTGCCAATCGTTCACGGGGAACCCCAAGAATAGCGATTCGCCTTCTTAAAAGAGTTAGAGATTTTGCTTTAGCCAAGAATACCGACATAATTTCTCAAGAAATTGCCGATTATGCACTATTAAGGCTTGAAATAGACTGTTTAGGGCTTGATGGTGCAGATCATCGCTATCTAAAATTTATTGGCAATAATTATCGCGGAGGGCCAGTTGGAGTCGACACAATATCGGCAGGAATTGGCGAAGAAAGAGATTCTGTCGAAGATTCAATTGAGCCTTATTTAATTCAGCAAGGGTTTGTTGAAAAAACCCCAAGAGGTAGAGTGATTACCGAATTAGCTTTTAAGCATCTTGATTTATTAAAATAATTAAATTGATATTAATTTAATTGCAGCTTGCTTAAAAATTAATAAAACTACTCAAAACTTTCTATAGTCTTAGAAAATTGCTTCGCCAACACCATCAATAAAAATTCCTGATTGGTACCTTTAATAAAATAATCATTAAAACCAGAATTAAGAACTTTAATGATATAATCAGCATTATTATTGCCAGTTACTGCTATCGCAACAATATTTTGATTATATTTACGAATTTTTGCAATTGCATCATCCCCCTTTAATCCTGGCATCTCTATATCGCTAATAATTGCATCAAAATTGTGTGGATTATTGCGATATTGATTAATCAGCTCTTCACCATTACTAACGGCAATAACATTGCAACCAAAAGATTGTAAATATTTTTTTATTACCAATAAATTCACCCTTTCATCATCTGCTATCAATATTCTCTTGCTACCAATTATATTATAATAATCTATAAATTTATTATTATTTTTTGACAACCATCGATTAATTGTGGCAATGAATTCATTGTTTTCAGCCTCTTTACTAATATAATCGTTGATAATTTGATATTTTATAAAACGATTCACTTCATCAAAGATTCTAGTGCTATATGCAACAATAGGAATATGCCTATTAAACTCTCTAATTTTAACTGCAACTTCATAACCATCCATTTCTGGCATATCAATATCTAAAAGAATTAGATTATAATTTTTGCTTTTTATCATTTCTATACCACTATAGCCATTTCCAACGATATCGCAATTAGAATCTTCAATCAACTTTTCAACTTTCTTTTTATTCATCATTAAATTAATTTTATTATCATCGATATTTATAATTAAATGATTAGATTCAATTTTATTGCCTTCCAATGCCTTAATATCAATAAACTGATCGTCATTCTCAAAATATAAATTTATCGTTGTTCCAAACTGTTTTTTAGAAATTATTTCCATTTTGCCACGATGCAATTCAACTAGTTTTTTTACATTATTCATGCCCACACCTTGAGATTTAAAAGACTTTCTTAGACCAGTCTTTTTGATATTATAGCCCTCTCCACTCAGCAACAAACTTATTTCTTCTTCACTCATTCCAATTCCAGAGTCTTTAATTGAAATACAAAATTTCTTATTTTTTTGATTATAATCAGTTGAAATATTAATAACTGTATTCGCATTGCTATATTTTATTGAATTACTAACAAGATTAATCATTATTTGCTTCAATCTTTTAATATCGCACAGTAGCTCCGGCACATCTTCTTGAAGACTTAAATTAATTGATATTTCATCGCTTTGCAATTGACCTTGAAATATAAAAGGAAGATCTTTTATTAAATTATTGATTTGATTATATTTTAATTCACCAATTGACAATCTACTGACTAAAATATTTCTTTGATTATTTATATCCTCAACAAAATGCCTAAGGGATAGAATTTGCATCCTTATTAATTCTATTATTTTTTGACAATCATTGATATTATTAGGTTTAGCTAGCTCATTTTTTATTAGATCAACCAATCCAGATACTGCAAAAATATGATTTTTAATATCGTGAGAAATTTGACCAATAAATTGAACCTTAGACCTACCCGCTCTTTCGGCTTTGTTTTTTGCGATTTTTAACTCTTTTTTCAAAGTCAATTCATTTTGTAATAACTTTTGAAGACTTATCAATGCCTTCGCTAACTCACTTATTTCAATTACAGCAGGATTTTTTAATACTACTTGACGATTCTGCAATATTGATTTTACCGATTTTGAGAGTTTTGTTATTGGCTTGATGACCAAAAAATGTAAAAAAATTATTGCAAATATAATAAAAGAAAAAATTATTACTAATTGTAACTTATAAAATTTATTATTAACGAGACTAGATTTTAAAAACGAATCTTCATAATAATTTGGCATAAATTTTGCTTTAACAAAAATTTTAACCGGATAATTACCTACTTTATTTACACAAATTATATCTGAGTGAGAAAAAATTTTAGAAAATAAGTTTTTTTCTTCAAGAATCGTACAGTCATTTATTACCTGATTATCCTTTGATTTGTAAAGCTCCTCGACATAATTATCGGATTTTAGAATCAACTCATCATCTTCAGTCAAAAGAAGAAAGGCAAAATTTTTGCTATCAAGGTTAGTTAGGATTTTTTCCTTCAAAGAATCGATATTAAAACCAAAAATAATTGAGCCCAGATATTTACTTTCTTTGTTTGTAACGCCCATCGTAATGGGAATAATTTTTTTATTACTAATCTTACCAACAATTGGAGAGGAGACAAAAATATGATTTGGGTATTTTTTATTTTTTTCTAAATATTTTGTATTGTTTAAATTTATTTTTTGTTTTAAATTACCGTGAATTGAATTAATCACCAACTCATTATTTTTATCTACCCAAGAAGACATAGTGAGCATATCTTGATATTGCTTCTGATTATTGGAATTTAAGAATATTTTTTTAATAAAAGATTGCTCTGAGCCATAGTAGGATATTTGATTGGCCATATAATTCATTTGATATTTTGCGCAATCTATTTCTCCCTCTATGATTTTGGCTATTTTGTTAGCACTATTGTTAGTAAATATTAAATGATTTCTAAAATTATATTCATTATTCAACAAGAATAAATTTACCACTATCAATATAATAAAATACAAAACTATAAACAAAAAGTTTCGTTTTATAGAATTGACTTTTAAGCCATTGAAAAAGACTTTGAAGATAAAGAAATTCATTTTTGTGGTTTTTATAAAATCTACAACTAAAGATAGATTATCTGTTTGTTTGCTTATTGAGAGCGTTAAGTACTCTCATTACTGTCTTTATGCCAATTCTAGTTTTTGGGAATCTGGCATTATTTTCAATGTTAACAATATTACATAAGTTATCAATCGATATATCTCCATCACCAGAACACATTAATAAAGTATATAGCTTTAAATCAAAATTTTTAATATTATCACGGCTTAATATCCTCACTCCATCTTGATTGCGAGAAAAAAGGAACATTTTATTCAATTTTTGTAAATATTTGTTAATTTTAGAGTTATTGCTTGGCTTAATGCAGCCATTAATAATGTCTTCATCTGAAACAATAAGACGATCTTCATCATCTCTCCCTGTTAAATATTCAAAAATAGCCTCAGCCAGTTCAGATTGCTCAATCTCTATTTCTGCAATAATTGCACTTACTTTTGATAGATTATCAAAGTTAATTATTTTACGACTACTAATTTTGTCATCATTGACTCTTTTAGTGTAGTTTGAATTAATAATATTCATATCGAGAGTGTTGCTTTAAGAAAATCAACCAAAGGCCTTACCATTGGTAACTGAATATTAGAAAAAGGACATATTTCTAGCGAACAACGACTTTTGATAAATTCAAAAACCCTTGGCAATAGTTCTAAATATTGGATTTTACCATCTCTATTAGCAAGACGACAAAATATGCCTAAAATTTTAAGATTTCTTTGTAAGGAAAATATTGCATAATCAATGGCAAATTGCCTTTTATCAAAACTAGAATTTTCTTGATAATATTGAAATAATGATTTTGCAATATCGAATTTTATATCTCGCCTTGCATCTTCAAGCAATGACAAAAAATCATAAGCAGGAGAACCAATAAGTGCATCTTGGAAATCAAGCAATCCCAATTTGTTTTGATTAACAACCATTATATTCTCCGAATGGTAATCCCTAAGAACCAGCACTTGATTGTTATTGCTAAGATTATCAAATAAATCAAAGCATAATTTTTTAAATAAACCTTTGTCAGCATCGGATATCTGAATTTTTACATGAGGAAGATACCAATCCACAAAAAGCATCATTTCTCTGAAGAGTTCGCCATTATTATATCTTGCAATATTTCCAAATTGATTGATTTGAGAAATTTTTAATAAAGAATCGCAAGCCATCTTATAGAGTCTAAACTCTTCATTTAAAGCAAGCTTTTTATTCTCAAGAATTGAGATATTATTTTGAATGAATTTTGCAAGAGTAAAATCTCCAAAATCTTCAATAATGATAAGCCCTTCCGTTTGATTTTTTGCTATTATTTTTGGAGCATTAATTTGATTATCAATTAAAATATTTGCGACCTCAATAAAAGGCGAGGTTTTCTCAAATTTTGGTGGAGCAAACATCAATATAAAGCTTTTTTTATCGCTGTTTATGCGATAATAAGAACGAAAAGAAGCGTCTCCAGCTATTTTAATAAGAAAGAATTCATCTTCTTTAATTAATAATGAGCTAGATACAAATTTTTTTGCAATAATTTCTGGCAAAGGTATCATAATCTAAAAATCAAGATTTGAGTAGTATTCAGGAGGATTAATATTAGTAACTCTATCTTTGAGTATTTCCTGAAATGCCTTATGAGACTTAATTAAACTATACCAATCTTTAGCAACACTATAATAGCTCCAATTTATATCTCCAAAATAATCAAGTGTCGATAGTTGACATGCAGCAGAGAAATCAGCAATTGATATTTGATCTGAAGCAAGATATTTTCTTGATTCAAGGATATATTCAATGTAACCCATGTGAACATTTAAGTTTCTTCTAGCGATTCTTAATATTTCAGAATTAGGAGATTTTACATCCGGTAAATATCTGTTAAAAAATCTTTCATTTAAAATGTGCGAAGATACTTCTTGATAAAACTTCTCATCAAACCAATATTGAATTCTTCTGGCTTCGGCTTTTCTGGCAAAATTTTCTCCAAAAAAGTTTTTTGTTTCCTTGTGTTTTTCTTCAATATATTCAGCTATAACGGAGCTGTAAGAAACTAACAAGGAGTTGCTGTTATCAAATAAAACTGGCACCGTTCCAGCTGGATTCATCGCGATAAATTCTTTTTTCCTTTCCCAAAAATTCTCTTGAACAAGTTCATAACCAATATCTTTGGCTAATAAATGAACTCTAACCTTGCGAGAGAATGGACAAATTGGATGATGATAAAGCCTATACATATTATTGCGGCCTTAAATTATTGATAATATTATTGTTAAAAACACAAATTACGCTTTGATTCAATCGAAAAGAAAATTGACTAGCAACCGCAGGAACAATAACTAAGCCATTTTTTATAACATAATTTAATTTTTGTTCACCGCCATCATTATCGACAATATTAATTTCAGGAATTGATTCATTGTTATTAATGAATTGTATCATGGTTTGCTCACCATCATCATAAATTTTTAGAGGGGTTACTATTTTGTCATTACCAACAAAACTATAATTATAATTTTCCTGCTTGGTTTTATTGAACACATCGCCAATATTATTTGGCTTTAAATCATCTTTTGCTTCAGTGTAATTAGATTGTACATCAATTACCTTTGGCTTTACAACTTCTGAAGCCCGATTAGGAACCGACAATTGAGGAGGTATAGGCAATGTTTGACCGACTTGAGGATAAAAAAATCTTACAGTATACACCAGCTCTTCGTCAGACTTACCACTATAATCGCTTGAACGAATATCAAAATGATAAGTTCTGCGATTAGTTGTTATTATCATGTTGGTGTGTGCAGAAATTTCTAAAGGCCTGACAAATAATCTTCTTCCTATTGGAGTAAGCCTCCATGCAAAGCCTTCGCCAACAGATATCATTTCTATTTCTTCGTCTTCAGAAAATTCAAGAAATGATTGATAGCCATAAAAAAATTTTATCTCATAAACTTCATTAGGATTATAAACTAAAGTGCGAATTCTAGAGTCGGTAGTAAGAGGAATATTATTCTGACTATAGGAATTACTTGCTATCAATAAAAATATTATCAACAGCATAAATTTTATCGATTCAAAACTAAACTTTTTACAAATTATCATATCTATTAAATTAAATTGTTTCTTGCTAAAAAGAGTTATTTTTTAATAGTTAAAAGTTTCTTCAGCAGTAAGATATTTACTAACTTGAAAACCAAGAGGGTTTACCATTCTTTCTTCAAGAGTTAAATTCATATCAGTAAAATTAAAAGTCATTGTAATTATCTCGTTCTTAGTTGCGCCAGAACCAACACTATTAACTCCTGCACTTTTTTCAGTTAGAATTCTTATTTGAGCATTGTTGCCATCTGTAAACTGTATTGACTTAATTCTTACCTGAATAACAACTTCTCCACCAAGATCCCTTGCATTAATTCTTCTTCTAAAATCTGAATATACTTGAGAAGTAGAGAATAATCTAACTTTATTGGCATCTAATTTATAATTTACAGGGTCGTATCCACTAGCTGATTGGATAAATTGATTAATGAAATAATGCCTTATAGCTTGATCAGAAGTAAAATTAAAGCTGTCCATTTGTTTTACAACAGAAGGAACACCTGTTTTTTCATCTATTTGTATAATGTATGGCTCCAAAGACTTTGAAGTCATGATATTTTTAACAAATAAAACCGCAATAGATACAGAAAATAAAGATACAATTGTGAATAATAATAAAATATTTCTTTGAATTAAAACAACTTGATAACGATTAGAATACCAGTTTTTTATTTTAAATTTACTATTTTTTTCAACAGATTCATTTTCCTGTGTGTTTTTCACTTTATGTTCAGGTTGTTTAGCCATAATTTGTAACTTGATTTAATTTTAATTAATGAGTAAAATAAAATAACTCACAACTAACTAATATAAAATATTAGCAATATTTGATAATATCAAGATAAAATTAAATATATTAATTTACATTCCAGCGATAATTTTATAATATTCAATTTTTCAAAACTTAATTAAATGATTATTAAAAAATATCATGAATCATTATGAGGCAATATTATTTAAGATTAATAACCGCCGGCATTTTTTATAAATAATTTTTTTAAATATTCAAGTTTATCAATTGCGAAAATTCCTATTTTTCTTGAGACTTTAAAAATAGGATTATTGCTTTCAAATATTGAATTTATTAAGTCGGTGGCAATAATCATTTTTTGAGCAATTTTTTTAAATTGCTTTTGATGCTCCAAGATTAGTGAATTATCAAAATCTTCAGTTGTAAAAGCCGAGGCATTTCTAATCAAATTATAAAATATTTCAATGCCACAAATTGATAAATTAAAACCTTGGCCCGCAATTGGATGAACACCAAAGGCTGAATCTCCTATCAACATAGCATTGTTATAAAATAAACTCTCCGATTCTATTAGGTTAAGCGGATAAATAAATTTTTGCGTAATTATTTCAACTTCCCCCAAATGACTTTTTAATTTTTTTTGCAACTGAGCAATAAAATTTTCTTTATCTAACTCCAATAAAATTTTAGCCTTATCATCAGCAACAATCCAAACTATCGCAGAGCTATTAACATCCTTTAAAGGCAATATTGCCAGTGGTCCCCCCGTGAAAAAATGCTCCCAAGCATTGTATTGATGAGAAACTTGATGCTTAATATTAAAAATAATTGCTGTTTGATGATATTTTTTTTCAATAATATTGATATTACAAAGCTTTCTGATGCTTGAATCCCTTCCATCGCAAGCAATTAGCAATTTAGAGCTTAATATTAAGCCGTTATCAAGATAAACTCTGTTTAAATTTGGAAGAAAGTCAATTTTTTGATAAAAAACAGGACATATAAATTCTATGTTATCAAACTTTAATGCTCTCTCCTTAAGTTGATTATATAAATCAAAGCTTGAAATAATAAAACCAAAAGCCTGATTATTAGAATTTTTAGATCCAATAAAATCAAGGGTTATAGGAGATTGATTGTCGGTAATTTTTATGTCTAAAATTGGCGCTGAATTTTCTAACAATTGATCGTTGATTGCAGAAATTTTTTTCAAAAAATCAATCGAGTGATTTGAAATAGCAAGAGCCTTGCCATCATTGGACCTTTCTTTATTTACAAAATCTTGTTTATCAATAACTGCAATCTTGATTTTTTTATCAATAGCCATTGATATTGCTGTGGTAAGCCCAGAAAAAGAACCTCCAACAATAATTATATCAAAAAATTTGTTATATGCCGAGCCTTCTGTCATTTTTTATTTTACAATCAGTTTGCCGAAGGCGGTTCTTTTATTAAAATCACCGAAGAACTCGTATTTTCCAGATGATAAGCCTTCAAATTTTAAATAAATTGTCTTATTGCCACCAACTATTTTTTCTCTTTTTAAATCACTGCTTTCAAATTCTTCAATGGTGGAGTCAAGATTCTCAACAATTAAGGTAAAGGGAGTATTTGCAGGAGCTCTTACTTCAGAAGGAATAAAGCGATGATTTTTGATTTGGATCTTAACTGCTAATCCCTGCTGAACATCTTCAGCATTAACAGAATGAGAAAAAGTTGACAATATCAACAAAGAAAAAATTATTGAAATTTTTTTGATAAACTTTGATTTTTTCATAATGTATATTTTTTAATTTTAATTATGCCTTTGAAACATTAATTTTCCTAGGCTGAAATGCATTTTTATAAAGAATGCTATGAGTCTTCTAAAAAACTCTTTAAAAGCTTCGATCTTTTTGGATGTTGTAATTTTTTCAATGCTTTTGCTTCAATTTGGCGAATTCTTTCCCGAGTTACCGAAAATTGCCTACCAACCTCTTCAAGAGTGTGATCGGTAGTCATTCCAATGCCAAACCTCATTCTTAAAACCCTCTCTTCTCTTGGAGTAAGGGATGAAAGCATGTGGCTGGTTGCTTCTTTTAGCTTCAGGTGAGAGGCAGCATCAAATGGCAATATAGCGCTTTTATCTTCGATAAAATCACCAAGCAAACTTTCATCATCATCGCTAGAAATTGGAGATTCCAAACTAACTGGATCTTTTGAAGTTCTCAACACTTTTCTAACTTTTTCCACGGGCATTAAAAGCTTGTCAGCTATCTCTTGGGCATCCGGCGTTCTACCTAGCTCTTGCATTAATTGACGAGAAGTTTTAACAATTTTATTAATAGTCTCAACCATATGAATTGGAATTCTAATAGTTCTCGATTGATCGGCTATTGAACGAGTAATTGCCTGCCTTATCCACCAAGTTGCATAGGTTGAGAATTTGTATCCTCTACGATATTCAAATTTATCGACCGCTCTCATTAGACCAATATTTCCCTCTTGAATTAAATCAAGAAATTGCAAACCGCGATTAGTATATTTTTTTGCAATTGAAACCACTAATCTCAAATTTGCTTCTATCATCTCTTTTTTAGCTTTTAATTCGGAATCTTGATTTTTGCGAACAATATTTATTGTCACCTTGAAATCGGAAACAGTCATACCAACAATTCGCATTAATTTTATAATTTTATTTTGAATTTCGTTAATTTTTTCTATTTCATTTTTATAAAATTCTACCCATTTTTTATCTTTTAATGATTTAATTTTTTTATGCCAAATCTTGGGGCTTTCAATATCAACAATTTGCATGATAAGATCTTGCTTCTCAATTTCATAATTACTAGATATTTTTAACAATTCAATTTCAAAAGAAGTTAATTTTTGATGAACTTCATATAGCTGATCGACAAGGGAATGAATCAAAGAATCGCTAAAGCTAACTTCTTGCGATGCCTTCTCGAACTCTAATTGCAATTTTTTAATTTCTTGAGAATTTTTAATTTCAAGCAATGTTTTGTTGCGAATTTTATCTAAAACTTTTTGCGATATTATGGATATATTACGAAATAATTCGAGCATTTTAGGCATCAGAGCCCTCTCCATAGATGCCGAAGAAACACTACTCTCATCAATCTGTTCAAGCTCTTCATCCTCAAACATCGATTCAGATTCAATGCTTTCAGATTCTTCTTCTACGATTAATAATGCAACATCCTCGACCCCCTCTACTATATCTTCAATTGCTTGGGCTTCAGTATTGGCAATAATTTCTTCCAACTCAGAGTTGTAGGTTTCATCTATTCTTATTATGTCTCTAAGCATAATTGAGCCACCAGATAAACCTTCATGCCACTCCATAAAGTGACGCATAATTATTGGGCTTTGATATATTGCTTTAACCGTTTTATTTCTTCCCTCTTCAATTCTCATTGCAATCGAAACTTCGTCATCCCGAGTAAGTAGCTTTACACTACTCATAGATTTAAGATAACTTTTAACTGAATCTTCGCTTCTTTTAAGGCTTTTTTCCTCGTCTTTAATAACAATATTTTCGTCAAGAATTTTTTCTAGATCTTCTTCTTTTTCAATGATTTGTATTTTAAATTCGGTTAGAGCATCGATTATTCTGTCAATTTGCTTAGGGTCAGTATCTTGATCAAGATGTTCATTTATTTGATCGAAAGTAAGGAACCCTTGATTTTTACCAGTTGAAATTAATGTCTTTAATTTTTCTCCAAATTGAGATATCAAACTTTGCTCATTAACGTTTCTTTGCTTTAGAACATCTCTCATCCCCTGAATCAATTCAATTTTCTTAGCAAGATTTTTATTCTGCTCTTCGCTTTTTTTTTCTTCGTTGGATATTTTTTTCGGCCTTACTTTAATTTCTTTCTTTTTTAAGAGCTTTTTTTCTTCTTTTGAGATTTTTTCTTCCTTAGAATAGCTATCTTTTGCTTTTTTGCCGGATTTTAGCTTTGCCATTTCTTTATCGGTAGCATTTTTAGTGCTTTTACTTAGTTGATTTTTAAGATCATTTCTAGTTAAAGAGGGAAAATTTTCTTGAGAATTATGTTTTTTATTACTATCTTTTTGAATTTTTATGTCACTTACATTTTCATTCTTAGTATCTTTGGTTGTATAATTATCAACACTCTTTGAGCTTAATTTAGATTTCGAAGAATCTGTTTTTTTATTATTTTGTTTTTTTTTGACTACCATTTTGTAAAAAATTTAGTTTTGTAAGAATTTTTTGATTAAAAACCTAAAATTAATTAAAAATTATCTTGCTTTAAATGCAATATTTTCTTTTCTACTTGACTTTTATAATTAAATATTTCGTCGCTAATCTTTTGATTCAAGAGAGAATCTTCAATATTATTACTGCGAGTGATTTTATCAAGTAAAATTCGCGATTGTTGATTAATTTTTATTAGCAAATCTTCCAACAACAACAGATGTAATTTATTTTCTGCAAACTTTGAATCATTATAGTTAATAGTTTTGATTATATTTTCAATATCTAAGGCATCTTTTTTAGTAATAAAATTTTTTACCCTTTCAAAAAATATTGCAACTTTTAACAAGCTTTCAACATTAAATTCTGCAATAAATTCACATAGAATCTCCTTAATTGCAGTGTAATCATCGCTTGATAATTCTACAATCTCAAACTCGAAATCGTCATTTTTAAAATTAACTAGTTGAGGAAATTTCAATAATAAAGCGATAATCTCTTTGATAATCTTGTTATGTTGCGACAATGCTTGATATTGTTTATTTTCTTGCCCTGAAGCAATCGATAAAGAGCTGGCGGTGGAAATATTATTAAAAAATTCTCTTTTTTGAGGAAGATGTTTTATATTATTGCCTTTTTGAGCAAAAATATTTTTACCTAGAAAAAATAGAGATTCACGAAAGAAATCAATAAAATGCTTTTTTAAAACCTTGTCAGCTATTAAATCGCTTTTTATTTCGAGTATTTTTTGTAACTTTGCTTTATTTTCTGGTGAAATCGTATCTTTATTATTGATATCAATTTTAAGATCTTGTAAAGAAAATTGCCAGCAAGCTTTGGAAATATTGATAGCATTATCAATTAATGTTTGAAATTTTTCTTGACCAAACTTTTTAATAAAATCATCGGGGTCAAGTTTTTCTGGAACGGTAATTATTGAGATATTTTTATCGGCGCTAATTATTGGCAATGCTATATATATCAATCTCTTAACGGCATTAATGCCTGCATTATCTCCATCAAGAGCAATAACTAATTTATTGGTGGTTAAAAATATTGTTTGCAGATGAGATTCTCCGATAGCAGTGCCAAGACCCGCCACCACATTTTCAAAGCCATTCATCGCAAGGGAAATGGCGTCCATATAACCTTCCACAAGAATTGCATAACCTTTATCAAATATTGATTTTCTAGCAATATTAAAATTATAAAGGGTTTCTTTTTTTTTGAAAATAGTAGTTTCTGCAGAATTTAAATATTTAGGCAATTCGTCGCCTAGAATCCTGCCTCCAAATGCTATGACCTGATTTCTTTGATTAAAAATAGGGAAAATAATTCTCTTGCGAAATTTATCATAAATTTCTTGATTTTCCTTTGAGCTAACTAATCCGCTGTTTTTGATAGCTAAATCGGAAAATGATTGACTTTTTAAAAACTTAATCAAAGCATCAAAAGAATTGGGAGCATAACCAATTGCAAATTTTTTAATATCATCAATAGCGAATCCACGACAAGTTAAATATTTTCTTGCCTCCTCACCTTCATAAAGCCATAATTTATCTTGAAAAAACTGCAAAGCCGATTGGCAAATCTTGTAATTTATATCTATATCTTCAACAAATTTTTTATTGTGACTTATAACAGGAATCTCAACACTAAAATCATCGGCGAGTTTGTGAACCGCCTCTTTATATTCCAAACCTTCATTTGACATTACAAATGTAAAAATATCGCCATGAGCCCCGCAACCAAAACAATGGTAAAATCCTTTTTGATTATTAACGGTAAAAGATGGGGTTTTTTCATTGTGAAATGGACAAAGGCCTTGAAACTCCTTGCCATGTTGCTTTAATTTAACTTTCTTGCCAATAACATCAGAAATTAAAACCATCGATCGCAATTTATCAGAAAAATCTTTGGAAAACATAATATATATTTGAGGAAGAACTAACTACTTTTTGATGATATTTTTGCTTTGGTCGGGGCGGAGAGATTCGAACTCCCGACCCTCTGGTCCCAAACCAGATGCGCTAGCCAGACTGCGCTACGCCCCGAACTTTATAAAAATTTATAGATAAATGGCAATAAATTCAATATTCACTGCATCTAAGCAATTTATGTAGACTTGGGATTATCTATAATAAAATTAAAAATTGCAAGCCTTTTTTGCTAATTTAATTAATTTGTGCAAGTACTTATTTGCTATAACTCTCTGTTATGACGCTTGGAAGTTCTCTAACAACAATCTCAGAATCTAAGTTATTTTTTTTAAGAATATTTTCTTGATTATTCAGAGTTGCTTTTAATTGATATTTTTTATCGACATCTTTTTTAATTAAAAAATTCTTGACCACTTTCTTAGTCTTAAAGACAGAATTTAAACTCGGTATATAGGATAAATTTCGACCACGATCTTTAGAAATTAAATTAAATTTTGGAATATTTTCTTCATTTTTGATATTAAATCTTTTTGCCTTTTGTAAATATTTTACTTTTTGAATTAAATCATTGTTTTTTGCTTTATTTTTTGTTTTTTTTGACATAATTTCAAGCCACAAGCTTCCTGAAGATATAATTTCTTGATTATCTCGCTTTTTAGCAATTTCAATTGCACTTAAAATATTTTTTTTAATATTTAAGAAATCCGCCTCTTTAATTTTCAGGTTATTTTTTAATATAATTTTAAAACATTCTTCACAATTAGCCTGCGCAGTATGAAAAATTGCAGATTCAGAAAATTTATTTTTATAATTTATTATTGCCCCCTTTTTAATCAATAATTTTATTATTTTTTCATCACCAGAAAGGCTTGCTCTCATTAACGGGGTCCAACCTTCATTATCTTGTAAATTAATATTTGCTTTATTTTTTATCAAAATTTCAACAATTTCAAAATTTTGCTCTCGACAAGCTATATGCAAGGCAGTTGCTCCTCCAATATTTTTGGAATTTATTAAATTTAAGTTATTTTTAAGAAAAAATTTAACTCCTTCGATATCGCTATTTGTTGTTGCAGACATTAAAGAGCTAATTCCAGCAAGGTCGTCTTTGTGACTGCTATAAAAACCTTCAATATTAATTTCGCTTAAATTGCTTGCCTTAATATCAATTACTAAAAAGCAAGAAAAAAAGATTAATATAAAATATCTTAATAATTTATATTTATTATATATTTTTGACAAAATTAATTTAAGTAGTTATTTGATTGTTGATTTTAAATAGATTAAACATAAAAACATTTATTGAAGTAATATAATTAAATTATATATTTCTTTTATGTAATCAATAAAAATAATCTTTGATTTTTATTTTTTATTATTTTTATCAATTTCGATAAGTAGATATTTAATTTCTTTATGTTCTGCCGTGTCTTTTTGAAACATTTTTTGAGCTTCAATTAAAATTTCTGTTGCTTTTCTATAATTCTCAATAAGAAAAAAATATTGCCCTATATTAAGAAGATAATTTGCTTTATCTTTTTGATATTGATAAGCAATGGCAAGGTTTTTAAATAAAATAGGGTTATAAGCTTCATAATTTTTTGCTTCATTAAGCCTTGCAATAACTAACTGGTTAAAATCATTAATTAGAGAGTTATCTTGCTCTTGCGCCTTTAATAAAGAATTGGCAAAAGATATTTTAATCAAAGCATTAAATCTATTATCAATTTTTTTGATTGCTAAATGATAATTTTTTATCGCATCAACAATATTGCCATTTTCAAACAAAATTTGAGCTTTAAGTTCAATTAAGAAGCCGTTATTTTGGTATTTATCAATTATTTTATTTAATATTTTCAAGCTATCATCGATTCTACCTAATCGATACAATAAAATCGTTTTTTGATATTGAGCGGGAATATCTTGTTGATTTTTTAGTAAAAATTTTTCAATTTCTTGCAAAGAAAATTCTATATCAGAAGCATTAAATGCAATTAGCTTTGCTTTTGCCATTAAAAAATCTTGCAACAATTCTTTGGGCAGTAATTTAGTTTTTATTTGGTGATTTTGTTGATAATTTCGAATTGCCGAAATTCTTTTTTCACTAACGGGATGAGAAAGCAAATATTCATTCATAATTGACTTAACCCCTAGATTTTCTTGATAAAAATATTTCAATAATTCTATCAAGCCATTACTATCTATTTTTGCCTTACTTAGGTAATCCATCGCTAATTTATCGGCACTTTCTTCTTGCCAACGAGTATATTTCATTTGGTTTTTAAAAAAAACATCACTTCCACCAGAAATAATTGCCATTCCCGCATCGGCAGAACCAGATATCATTGCCCCTATTCCTAATAAATAACTTAATATTGCAATATTTTTTGATTTTTCAAACTCTTCACCGCTTCTCGCTAAATGACCAGCAGATATATGCCCAATTTCATGAGCTAAAACTCCAATCAAAGTTTCGGGATTATTAAATTTTGTAATTAAACCACTATTTATAAATATGTTCTGACCACCAGCAACGAAGGCATTTATCGCGGAATCATTAACAATGTAAAAATTTATTGCCTGTTTGTTAATTTCAGAAACATCGATTATTGGCATTGCAAGCTCAAATATTGTCTTTTCTATTTCTGCATCGCGAATTATCTTAAATTGAGCAAACGAGCTATTTAAAAAAAACAAATCAATTATAAAGATTATAAAAATTGATTTTAAAAATTTCATAATTATTTTTAGCTTAAATTTTTGAATATTTTTTATCATCAAACGGCAATTTAGTTTTAAGATAACTAGCTGATATATCTATAAAATTAAAACTAAACAAGAAATTTAAATAATTTTAATAAATAATGAAAGCTAATTTTACAAATAAAAACTCTTTTTTTATTTTATATAAAATTACTATTTTTTTTATCATAATATTAACGGTAGCAATATTAATAATGTTCTTATCAAATGACAAAATAACACAAAAAAACGAAGTGGTAATAATTGACATTATCAATAAAATCAATATTTGTCCCTTTATTCAAGATGAGTTTGAAAAAATCAATAATAATCAAAAAAATTTATAAAAAATCACTTGATTTTGTCAAAAAAAATTGCAAAATCGCGGTTGCTACTAAATTTTAGTTTGCACCAAAATTAATTTTGCTTAAATTTTTGTAGTTTTTGCTACTCATATTTCAATATTAATTTACAAAGATTAATTAGCCCACTAATTATCACTTAAGAGTCCACAAGTAAGAAAGCTAAACCTTAATTTACATTAATGTTTAGAATTTTGGTGTTTGCAAATTATGTTAATTGCAAATTTTTTCTTATTTGGTAACTAACCAATTAAACAATTTAATAAAATGTCAAAAATCGAAATACCTCAATTTACCATTAAACAACTCCTTGAAGCTGGTGTCCATTTTGGTCATAAAACCATGCGTCGTAACCCAAAAATGAATCGCTATATTCACAGTAGTAGCAACGGTGTTAGTATCATTGACCTAACTAAAACAGCTCAAATGCTTTATCGTTCAATGACGGTTATTAAAGATATCGCTAAAAATAATGGCAGAATCTTATTTATCTCAACCAAAAAACAAGGCTCCGCTCCAATTGCAGAAGCAGCAA
>CAMDGT010000005.1 GCA_945898025.1 Rickettsia typhi
TGGAGGTTTCAACTGGAAAGGTTAATATGCTTAAAATCGAGCAACAATTTAATGCCGACGAAGATAATCTTCCTAAACATCGCAACAATAACAGCGAAGAAAATCGAGAAGAAAACAACAATCGAAGAAGGAATAAAAAGAACTATAAATATAAAAATTTTGAGAAAAAAAGAAACAACCACAATAACTCTAAATCATCAATCATTAGTACTATTTTTGATTTTCTAAAAAAAGCTAAGAATCGATAGTGAAATGCAAAATAATCTGAAAGATGAACTAATAATTGCCGGAAGAAAATTCAACTCTCGGCTTTTAGTTGGCACTGGAAAATATCAAAATTTTCAACAAACCGCTCAAGCAATCGAAGAATCTGGAGCGGAAATAGTAACCGTCGCAGTCAGAAGAGTAAATATTGAAAATAAAAACGAATCAATGTTGCAAGATTTTATCGACCCAACAAAATTCACTTATTTACCCAATACTGCCGGTTGTTATAGTGCCGAAGATGCAGTAAGAACCCTTAGATTAGCAAGAATGGCAGGTGGCTGGAATCTCGTTAAACTAGAAGTATTATCGGAGCAAAAAACTCTTTATCCACAAGTAATAGAAACCATTAAAGCATCGCAAATCTTAATTAAAGAAGGTTTTGATGTTATGGTTTACACCTCAGATGATCCAATAGTCGCGAAGGAGCTTGAAGATATAGGTTGTTGCGCAATTATGCCTCTAGGCGCCCCAATTGGCTCTGGGCTAGGAATTCAAAATCGTCTAAATATAGAACTTATCGTCGAACAGGCAAAAGTTCCTATTCTAGTTGATGCTGGGGTTGGAACCGCATCAGATGCTTCCATAGCAATGGAGCTTGGTTGCGATGGAGTTTTGATGAATAGTGCAATTGCATTAGCAAAAAATCCTATTTTAATGGCAAGAGCAATGAAGCATGCAGTTCTAGCGGGAAGAGAAGCTTTTCTTGCTGGAAGAATGCCAAAGAGACAATATGCCAACCCTTCTTCACCTAATGCAGGCCTTATATCTTAAAAATAAGTTTACTGATGCTTTTATCGTCTGGATCCATATTTATTTTTAATTTAACATTAATATTGCATTTAATCTAATACTCAAAAAAACTAACCATCAATTAAAATAAATAAATTATAAAAAAAACTTGTGATTTTCTTAACTATCTTTTAGAGTTATCGAGCTTTGCTTTTTGCAAAGATATGGTGATAAACTTATACTACAATAACAGTTTGGACCTGGGGGCAGAACCCAGCACCTCCACCATCATTTTTCATACTAAATCTCACAGCAGCTGAGATTAGTATTTATATCATATGGGGGTGACATAGCTTTCGACAGGCTACTAAAAAGTATCTTTTACTCGGTTGAGAAACTGCCGATTAGTGCTTCAAAACACTGATACTCGTTCAAAACAAAATAAACGCAAACGATAACGTTGCTAATGATAATTTCGAATTTACTAGAATGGCTGTAGCTGTCTAGTATAAGTGAAATATCGGGGGCTTGCCCAGTGCCCATCAAAAGAAACTGGGCACTAAATTTATAAAAAGCAAAAATAAATTCACAATGCAAGATCTTATCGGATATGATGAAATTATTGAAAATTCAATGCGATCAGTAATTTACGAAACATTAAAAAGGGTTGAAAAAACTGGCTTACCGGGTGGACATTATTTTATAGTTACATTTTTAACCAAATTTAAAGGAATAAAAATGAATAAATCTCTTTTAGAAAAATATCCCGAAGAAATGACAATAGCGGTTCAGCATCAATATCGCGATCTAAAAGTAGAAGAACATCAATTTCAAGTTTCACTTAGCTTTTCAGGGGTTTTTGAAACAATAAAAATTCCCTATAAATCAATAACATCATTTACCGATCCTTCAATTAATTTTGGTCTAAAATTTAGTGCAGAATATGAAGATTACGAAGAAAATGAAGATAATTTAAAGATTCATGCCAATATTGAAAATGTTAGCAAATCAAAAATTGATTTGACTGAAAAAGTTATATCTCTTGATGCTTTTAGAAAAACTAAAAATAGCGACGATCTAAATAAAAAATGATGGTAATTTTTCAACAATTTTTATTTCTAGTAGCAACCTATCTTATCGCCTCGATACCATTCGGATTAATTCTAACTAAATTTTTCACGGGAAAAGACATTAGAGAATTAGGCTCCAAAAATATTGGAGCAACCAATGTAACTCGCATTGCTGGGAAAAAGCTTGGCTTGGCAACTTTAATTCTAGATTGCTCCAAAGGAGCGATAATGGTTATAATTGCTCGTTTTAACTTTTATCAAATTGACCATTTTCATTTATTTCTAACATTGGTTTCATTTATAGCGGTAATGGCTCATATTTACCCTATATACCTTAATTTTAAAGGTGGAAAGGGTGTGGCTACAACCCTTGCAACTCTTATGGTTCTTGATTTTACCACAGGGTTTCTCACCTTATGCTTCTGGATTCTTACTTTTTCAGTTACTAGAATTTCAGCAACATCTTCATTAGTAGCAATATTTTCTTCCATAATATTTTCTAAATTTTATAATGCGCCATTTGAACAAATAGCTTTATGCACCATATTATTCATTATCACAACAATTAAACACAAAGAAAATCTAATAAGAATTCTCGATAAGAAAGAATCAAAATTTTAAAAATTTAATTATGACAAAGATAAAAATCGCAATGGCACAACTAAACACTGTAGTTGGAGCTCTTGATTACAATCTTGAAAAAATTAATAATGCAATTTTGACCGCCGACCAAAAAGACGCAGATCTTATTGTTATGCCAGAAACTGCCCTCACCTCTTACCCCTGCGAAGATTTACTGCTAAAACACAGCTTTATCAACGAAACCGAAAAAAGAATTTGGAAAATCGTTGAATTATCAAAAAAAGTTTCAACCGCAATTCTTTTAACTGCCCCAACGATTGAAGAATATAAATCACAGAAACTAATTCGCAACTCAGCAATGTTAATTGAAAAAGGCGAGGTTAAAAAAATAATTAATAAAAAATCTTTGCCCAATTATGGAGTATTTGATGAAAATCGCTACTTTCAGCCCGCCAGCACCTTATCAACAATTGAATTTAGGGGCTTTACTCATTCAATATTAATCTGCGAAGATTTATGGAATCTTAAAAATCTTTTTATGCTACAAGAGCAAATTATTGATAATATAATAGTTGTCAATAGCTCCCCATTCACTAAAAACAAACACCAAAAACGAATTGTAATTGCTAAAAACTTTGCCACAAGCCTTTGCAAGCCCTTGCTTTACATTAATCAAATTGGCGGACAAGATAATCTTGTTTTTGATGGCAACTCATTTGCAATAGATGAAAATGGCAATCAAATATTGCAAATGTTTGATTTTGAAGAAGATTTTAAAATTATTGAACTAGAAAAAACACAAAACAAAATAACGAACTCAACTTTACAAAATACTAATCAAACTAAAATTATCAATATTTTTGACAGCAATAACAAAAATATCAATATCACCGAATCAATTAACTGTATTTTTACAAAAAATCAAGAAAACATCAATGAATCAATTTATCAAGCCCTTGTTTTAGGACTAAGAGACTATGTAACAAAAAATAATTTTAAAACAGTATTATTGGGAATGTCGGGAGGAATAGACTCCGCAATGGTAGCAACTATCGCCGTAGATGCCTTAGGCTCAGAAAATGTCAAGCTTTATGCTCTGCCAAGTCGATACAATTCACAAGAATCAATGAACGACGCCTTGCTATGTGCCAAAAATCTTGATTTAAAGCTCAATGTTATCAATATAGAAAAAACATTTAAAGCAATAACAGAAAGCCTCGGGAATGAAATAAATCAATCTTCTGAAAATAAAACTCTTGAGAATATTCAATCAAGAATTCGCGGTAATCTGCTAATGGCACTTGCAAATGAACAAAACAGCCTATTATTAACCACTAGCAATAAATCCGAATTAGCAACAGGCTATGGCACGATTTATGGCGATATGTGCGGAGCATTAAATGTTTTAAAAGATTTATACAAAACTACAGTTTACGAATTAGCATTATTTAGAAATAGAAAAAAATGCAAAATAAGTTTATGTCAAAAAACATCAATTATACCAGAAAATATCATCAAAAAAGAACCCAGTGCAGAATTAAGAGAAAATCAAAAAGATAGCGACTCTCTTCCTGATTATAAAATTTTAGATAAAATTCTTGAGCTTTTAATCGAAGAATCATTCTCGATTAATCAAGTTGTCAATAAAGGCTTTGAAAATGAAACGGTAAAAAAAGTTGCTAAATTATTACTAATCAGCGAATATAAAAGAAAACAGTCTCCAATAGGGGTAAAAATCTCGGAAATGTCTTTTGACAAAGATAGAAGATACCCCCTCACCAATAAATTCTTTTTTTAGCAAATGTTAAATCAGAACGAAAAAAAACGATATGCTAGAAACATTCTAATTCCAGAAATTAACGAAAAAGGGCAAGAAAAACTACTTAATTCACGAGTTTTAGTGGTTGGTGCCGGAGGCTTAGGCTCGGCAATTATTTTTTATTTAGCAAGCGCTGGGGTTGTTAATATTGCGGTAGCCGATAACGACATCGTTGAGCTATCTAATTTACAGCGACAAATTATTCATAACGAACTAGACATAGGAATAGCCAAGGTTGAAAGTGCTAAAAATAAAATAAAATTACTTAATTCAACAACTAACTTTATCGCCATAAAGCAAGAGGTAACAAAAGATAATTTAGCATCAATTGCCAATGAATATGATATAATTATTGATGCGAGCGATAATTTTAAAACTCGCTTTATTATTAATGAAATATGCCACTCTTTAAAAAAACCATTAATTTTTGGAGCGGTAAAGCAATTTCAAGGACAAACCACCATCTTCAAATCATTTATCGATAATAATCCTTGCTACGCCTGCTTTAATCACAATCACGATAATGCGGAATCTGAAATTCCAATAATAGAGAAGGGGATATTAGGTGCTGTTGCCGGTGCAATTGGCTCAATTCAAGCAATAAACACGATTAAAGAAATTCTTAGTATCGGAGAATCAATGGTCGGCAAACTATTAATTAGCAATTTTCTTATCAACCATTCTAAAATTATCAAAATCAGTAAAAATCCACTTTGTAAAATTTGCAATCAATAAATTTTAATTATTGACTTTTTGAAAAACTTTTTTAAAATGTCGACATTCCTTATTTTTAACAATTAATAGCATTTCCAAATTATGGCTAGAGTAACCGTTGAAGATTGTGTTGCAGTTGTAACTAATCGTTTTGAACTATGTTTAATTGCAAGCAATAGAGCTAAAAACATCTTATCTGGTGCAAATACTGGCTTTGATCGCAAAGAAAAACCGGCGGTTATAGCACTTCGTGAAGTTGCAGAAAACCTAATTGATGTTGATAATATTCGCAAAAACATCGTCGCCTCAATAAAGCATCGTGGCATTATCCAATTTTCAGACATCGATGAGCAAGAAGAAATTACCAACGAACCAGAAATAACCGACAATTTTTCTGGCTATTCTGAAGTTGAAGAAACAAAAGCAACAACCTTCGAAGAAGATGAAGACGAACAATCTCCTCAATCAATCGAAGAATAAGATTCAAAAAATGAAATTCCTAACTTCATTAAAAAAACCCAAATTTAGAACTCTAGAAGAAAAATCTAGGCTTTTATTTTTTATAACCTTAACACTACTCTCACTAGCAACAAAAATTTCATTTGCCAACAATCAATTATTAAGCAATAACGATAATTGGCTCGGTGAACCAGCAACAGAATTTCGCAAAACCAATACTTTTGTAGCAAAAAAATATCTCGTAGTAACTGCAAACGAATTAGCTAGCAAAGCTGGAGCAGAAATAATTTCAAAGGGCGGTAGCGCAATAGACGCAGCAATTACGGCACAAATGGTTTTAAATCTTGTCGAACCCCAATCATCAGGCATCGGAGGTGGTGCCTTCCTACTGCATTACGACAAAAAAACCAGTTCAACAATCTATTTCAATGGTCGAGAAACCGCTCCAGAAAAGGCAGAAGAAAAAATGCTTCTTGATAAAAATGGCAATGTCAGGCCTTTTTCAGAAGTGGTTCAGGGCGGTCTTTCAGTTGGAACCCCAGGGCTTTTAAAGGCTCTTGAAGAGGCTCATAAAAAATTCGGCAAATTACCTTGGAATCAACTATTCGAACCAGCAATTAAATTAGCTAAAAATGGCTTTCCAATGAATCAAAGGCTCAAAAAACTATCTTCTCACATTGGCCATCTAAAATCATTTCCCGAAACCAGTAAATTATACTTCAAAGAAAATGGCGAAGAATATCAAATTGGCGAAATAATAAAAAATCCTAAATTAGCAACAACTCTAGAAACCATCGCAAAAGATGGTTCAAAAGCTTTTTATGAAGGCGAAATTGCAAAAAAAATAGTTAAAACCGTAACTCAATCACCAATAAATTCAGGAGTCATATCTGAAAACGATCTTAAAAATTATCAAATCAAAACGGGAAGCCTAATCTGCTCTTATTATCGTCAAAAATATAAAATCTGCTCAATGCCAATGCCAAGCTCGGGCGGAATCACGCTCCTACAAATTCTTGGTATATTAGAAAATTTTAATCTAAATAAAATGCAGTCAAATTCACCGCAAACGATTCACTTAATATTAGAAGCCAGCAAATTAGCTTATGCGGACCGCAACAAATATATTGGAGCCGTTGAAAATGTTCCAATCACAGAAATGTTAGATAAAAAATATCTAAAACAAAGAGCGTCGCTTATTTCTCAAAATCAAGCAATAAAAGAGCCTCCATTTGGAGTTTTTAACAACAAAAATCAAAATCATAAAATTGTTAATAATAACGAACCACCTTCAACAACTCATATTTCAATCATCGACCCAGAAGGTAATGCAGTCTCTCTAACTAGTTCAATTGAATATTATTTTGGTTCCGCCTTGTCAGTTGAAGGCTTCTTGCTCAATAATCAAATGACAGATTTTTCTGCAATTCCTGAAATTGATGGAGTAAAAGTTGCTAATCGCATTCAACCCAATAAACAACCTCGTAGCTCAATGTCTCCCACCTTTGTTTTTGATGATAAAAACAATTTAATAATGGTAATTGGCTCACCAGGAGGGCCAAGAATAATACAATTTACCCTCAAGGCAATTCTAAATTTCTTAGATTTCAATCTTGATATTCAAAAATCTATTGATTTTGGAAATTTTATCGCCTTAAACAATGTTGTAGAACTTGAAGAAAATACCGAAATCGTAAAAATAAAACCAGAACTAGAAAAATTAGGTCATAAAGTTAAAATTACAGAAATAACCAGCGGTCTTAATGGCATTACTTTATATCAAAATATTGCAGATTATCATAAAAATAAACTCTCTTCATCTCTTTATGGCGGAGCCGACCCCAGAAGAGAAAGCTCTGCAATCGGAGAGTAATTCAATTATTTTTTAAATGAAGCAGATTTTAAAATCTCTCCTCAATCGCAACTTTTTAATTATATTCTTTCTAGGAATTTCTAGCGGCCTGCCCTTGTCACTAATTCTTTCAACATTAAAGGCAATGTTAGTTGATTTAGGAGTAAACATCGCAAATATCGGGCTTTTTTCATTGATTGCATTACCTTATAATCTTAAAATAATACCTGCCCCAATCATTGACAGCAAAGGGGTGTGGATATTAACTAAATTATTTGGCCATCGCAAATCTTGGCTAATATTAATGCAATCATTATTAGCAATCGCAATATTAGCACTAGGAATCATAAGCCCAACTGGCAATCTTTATCTTATCTTTACAATCACATTAATCATCGCTAGCCTATCCGCAACTCAAGACATCGTCATCGATGCTTATCGCATTGAGTTATTAAGCGCCAGTAATCAAGGCGTTGCAACTGGTGTATACATCTATGGCTATCGAATTGGCATGCTAATTTCTGGTGCTTTAGGGCTAATAATTGCCGAAAAATATGGCTGGACACTGGTATTCCCAGCAATGTCAATAATAATGATATTATTAATTTTTATTACCATAATCGCAACCGATACTAGAAAAAATTGGGTTGAAAAAAAATATAATTTTAAAAATTGGATAAAAGAAAAAGTCGCTAAGCCTTTTAACGAGTTCTTGCAAAGAGAATTAGCTATTAAAATTATTTTCTTTATCACTCTATTTAAATTAGCAGATGCCTTTGCCGGAAACCTAACCATGCCTTTCTTGATGGATATCGGCTTTACAAAAACTGAATTAGCAAAAATTCTTAAAACCTTTGGTTTAATAGCATTATTAATTGGGGTATTTTGCGGCGGAATGATTGTAAAATTTGTTAATATTCGCAATAGTTTATGGGTGGCAATAATACTGCAAACGCTTTCTAATCTTGCATTTTGCTATTTATCAAAAATTGGCTATGACGAAGGAGTATTATATCGAGTTGTTTTTATTGAATATTTCTGTGGTGGAGTTGGCGATGCAGTATTTGTCGCTTTTCTTAGTCAATTATGCAATAAAGAGTTCAGCGCCACTCAATATGCTCTATTTTCCTCTCTTTCTTCGCTGTCACGAAGCTTAATTTCCTCGGTTGCAGGAGTTTTTGCCATAAAATTAGGTTGGTATAATTTCTTTATTTTTTCAGCAATATTAGCCCTTCCAAGTATTTATCTGATGACAAAAATCTTCTATCAAAAGAAATTGAAAATTGTCCTTAGTTAAAACTAGCTGTTAAAATTACGCGTTTATATACTTGACAAACCCAAGTTAAAATTAAAAAGATTATTTCTTATTTTTTTCCCATAGTTGTAATATACAATACTCAAGAAGCCAAATAGAGCTTTGTCCCACAGCGGTTTTGAAGTTTTGATAGTAGAGCCAAGCCATGACGAAAGCGAACAGTAAAAATATGTTAATGGATTGTATTGAATAGCTATCCTAGCAAGATGACATCTATGTTTAATGTGATTAATCTCATCTTTTCTTGCAACTTCCTTCTTTTGAATTTCATTTTGAATTTCCTTAATAGAAAGTTGCTTTAAATCTTGTTTTTTATGCGTCATATTAGCCAAGTATCAAGGTGGCTATTTGATCTATAGAGCCTTCAAATTCAAATTTAATATCTTCATCAGGAATAATTACTCCCCCCCCCTTTTTTTAGTTTCGTCATAATGTTTTTTCCAAGCAGAATTATCACCATTATGTAAAATATCTACCAAATCCCACGCTTTTTTCTCACCATAAGAGGCACAAGCTATAAAAAGGCTTTTAGCTTTATTTTCTTCAGTAGTTTCATTTATTATTGGTAGCTCTTCAAATTCTCCAGAATCATCATCCTTTAGAATAATAGCGCGGGAGTTAATACCAATTGGATTTCTACCGTGATCTTTAAATTCTTTATATACTAGAGGTATAACTGGACCAAGTTTCCACGCGTGAATTTCATCGGTAAAAAGCCTTTCATCGAAAAGCGATAGATGAACACCGTAGGCGAAGTATAAAAGTTTTTGTAATTTAAGATTTGTAAGATCGTTAATTCTTTTTTCGTTTAGCTTCTCTATGATGTAGTTAGTAGCTGCAAAAACTTCTCTAGTCATAATTTTATTTGTTATTTGGATTTATCGGTTTTTGAAATTTTTTTAATAACTTTTTTAGGTTCATAATTGTTTTTTAAAAACTTGTTAAACCAGTAGCAGTAAGATTAAACTAACGATTTAGGTTTATCAAATATATAAACGCGTAAAATTAACTAAAAACTGCAATTAAAAACCCTTTTTATTTAAAGGGTGAAACATCTGAACTAATTCTTCCAGCCTATCATTGGCAAGATGAGTATAAATTTCAGTAGTAGAAATCGAGCTATGTCCAAGTAATTCTTGCAATAATCTTAAATCTATACCCGCATTCAATAAATGAGTAGCAAATGAATGTCTTATGATATGGGGGTGGATTCTAGAAGGGTCTAAGCCTGCAATTACCGCTAACTCTTTTAACATTGAGTTGACTCTTTGCCTTGTTAGGTGCATGTAGCCAGAAAAAGAAATTTCTTGTTGTAAATCTTTTTTAGCAGAATCTAAATTTTTTATTTCAGATTGACGATTAATTGATTTTTTCTTCTTACTTGCTCTTGTGGTGCCAACAAAAACCCATTGTGAAGATAAATAACCGCTGACCTCTCTTAATTGTAAATATTGCCATAATTTGGTGGTTGCCGTTTTTCCGATTGGAACCATTCTTTCTTTTCCGCCCTTACCTTTAATTAAAAAATAATTTTCTAACCCCGATTTTTTGTTATCATTCATTAAAAATTGCAAATTATCCATTTTTAAAGAAACCAACTCACTAACTCTAAGCCCTGAGCTATATAGTATCTCCAATATCACTGAAAGCTTAATGCCAAAATCACTATTATCTTTATCAGCAAACTCCAAAATTTTTAACATTTCTTTTTCGGTCAAACAATCTGGGATCTTCTTGGAAATTTTAGGCACCTCTAAGTTTGAGGCATTATTGATAGTAACAATATTTTCACTTGACAAAAAACGGTAAAAACTTTTTATTGCTGAAATTTTTCTTGCGATTGAAGAAACTGCCAACCCTTGCAGATGAAGATGCTGAAGATATTTTTTTAAATCTTCCTGTTCAATTCTAATAATATCAAAAACTTGCGAATCACAAAACTCAATAAATAATCTTAAATCTCTCTTATAGGCTTCAACACTATTAAACGACAAACCATCTTCAGCCTTAATCTTAGCCAAAAAACTAATTACTAAAGAATTAAAGGAATTTTTATTTTCCTTCATAAATTACCCCTAATTAAATATAATTTTACAAACCTTTAACTTCTTAAATTATTTCTTAAAATCATTTTAACGATAATCACATCATACCTTTAAAAGAATCTAAATTTTTTGCATCCATCATCTTTTTTACTTGATTTTGGTCGATTTTACCAAATTTTTTTAACATTTTTTGCATTTGTTTATATTTTTTTAGCAAGCGATTGACTTCTTGGATATTACTTCCTGACCCTTTGGCAATTCTATGCTTGCGAGAAGAATTTAAAATATCGGGGTTATTTCTTTCGGCAACCGTCATAGAAAGAATAAGAGCTTCTTGTAAAGTTATTTCTTTTTCAAAATGAGTCATTTCGGATAATTTTTCTTTTATCTTGGAGACTCCCGGTAATAAATTGATTATTTTACTGAGCCCTCCCATTTTCTTCATTTGACGAATTTGAGAAAGCAAATCATTAAAATCAAACCTTCCTTTATTAATTTTTTTAATTGATTTTTCTATTTCCTCTTGGTCAAAAACCTCCTTAGCCTTTTCAACAAGGGCAACGATGTCACCCATTCCAACAATTCTTGAAGCAATACCCTGTGGATTAAACTCTTCCAACTCATCTAATTTTTCACCAACTCCAATAAATTTAATTGGACATTTAGTTACTGCCCTCATGGTTAAAGCACAACCAGCTCTAGCATCGCCATCGAGACGAGTAAGAATTGTTCCTGTAATTGCAAGGGCTTGATTAAATTTTTCAGCAATGTTAATTGCATCTTGCCCCATCATTGCATCAACCACTAATAATATTTCTTTTGGATCGATGGCTAATTTTATCTCGATTAATTCATTAATTAATTCTTGATTAATTGCAGTTCTTCCTGCGGTATCAAGAATTAAAACATCATAACCGCCTTCTGATGCTTGTTTTAAAGCTCTCTTTGCTATTTCTAGTGGTTTTTGATTTTCAATTATCGGAACAGAATCGGCATTAATTCTTTCTGCTAATATCGCCAATTGCTTTTGAGCAGCAGGGCGATAAATATCAAGAGAAGCTAATAAAGATTTCTTATGTTGTTTTTTTTGTAAATATAAGGCAAGCTTTCCTGAGGTAGTTGTTTTACCAGAAGCCTGAAGCCCTACCATTAATATAACGACTGGCGGACGATTATCAAGATTGAGTTCTGATTTTTCACTGCCTAGCAATTTCACTAATTCGTCATTAACAATCTTGACAATCATTTGACCGGGGTTTACCACCTTGAGAACTTCAGCTCCTAATGCAGATTTTTTAACTTCCTCAATAAAACTTTTAGCGATAGGAAGCGAGACATCGGCTTCTAATAAGGCAATTCTAATTTGCCTCATTGTAGAGTCTAGATCATCTTGAGAGATAAATTTTTTACCCGAAATTTGGTCGAATATTTTAGTGATTTTTTTAGAAAAATTATCAAACATTTGGCTTAAGATTTTATTAATAAATTTTTTAAATTTTGTGGAATTCTTTTTGGCTTATGAGTTTCTGCATCTATAGCCACTATTTCCACCAACATTTTAGTAGTTAAATTTTGATTGCAATGAATTTTTTGATTAATTATCAATGAAGCAATGCTAATTTTTAAAATTTCAACCTCTACACTTAAAATATCATCAAGCTTTACTGAAGATAAATATTCAACTTCGCATTTCTTTACTACAAAAAGCAATTTTTTGCTTTTAAAAATTTCATTTTGAGAAATGCCAATCGATCTTAAGAAATCAGTTCTCGCTCTCTCGAAAAACTTTAAATAATTAGCATAATAAACCACCCCTCCCGCATCAGTATCTTCGTAATAAACACGATAATAAGCAACAAATTTTGCATTTTCCATAATTTTCAACAGTTGTTTATTTTGTTTTTCTAAGCATTAAAACTGGGTTTTGAGAAAATTGCAATATATCGCCATTTTCAATAATTTTTAACTTTCCCGCCTTGATTTTTCCTATCTCGCCATTAGCCTCAACATTTTCTAGATCAATTTCGGATAAATCTTTACTTACCGCTCTTTGAGCTGATATTTGATAGACTTCTCCCCCCCCCCTATCGAGATCAATTGAAGGATTTAACATTATTTTGTGACCATGAAACTTTTCAAAATTTTTATTTTCACTAATAATTTTTATTTCCTTGCTGGTAATTGCCTGATATTGATCATTGATTATTGATATACCAAGAAACATAGTAAAAAAAGACAAAATAACTAAAAATTTTTTAAATTTAGAATAATTTTTAATTTTTTTTAGAATTTTTTCAGTTCTTATGTCCATTTTTTTATTATTTAGCTTGTTCTAAAATTACAGAAAAAGATTCTACACCCTCAACGGCATTGAGTTTATCAATTTCAACCTTACATTTCAGCACTTTATTATTCTGCGTTATTAAATCTAATATTGCTTTTGCCAATTCTTCGATTAAAGAAAAGTGCTTTGAATTCACTATTTTCTTGATTTCAACAGTTATTGCATCGTAATCGACAGTATCGAGAATATTGCCTGTAATTGTTGAAGATTCATCATTTACACCCATTTCAACATTAATTATAATTTCTCTTGCACTGTTTTTTTCCCAATCATAAATTCCAATAGAAGCATTAATTTTTAAATTTTTTATTTTAATTATCATAAAAATATTGTTAAATATTGAAAAAACTTTAGTAATTTTGAGTGGTTTTTATAAAATATTAAAATTTAATTGATTTTATATTAACAATTAAGAAAATCGTTTTTAGCCTTTAATTTCTAAATTCTACTAAAGCCTATACCAATAGTAGAATTTATCTCGTAACAGGCTACTTATAAAGTTAATCAAAATCAAGATAAATCAACCTCAATAAACATTATGCAAGCAATAATGATTGAAAAAACTGGCGATGTCAATGTTCTCAAAATTAAAAAAGTTGACGATCCTAAGCCAAAACAAGAAGAAATTCTTATCAAGCAAACTACAATTGGAGTAAATTTTTTTGATATTTGTTTTCGTAGAGGTCAATATCCACTATCTCAAACTCCCGCCTGCCTCGGAATGGAAGCCTGCGGAATTGTTGAAGCAGTTGGCGAAGGAGTAACTGAGCTAAAAATTGGCGAAAGAGTTGCTTATGCAACTGGTGGAATTGGAGCCTATGCTGAAAAACGAACAATTCATCAAAGTCATGTAATTAAGGTTCCCGATTATATTAGCGACATTGAAGTTGCTGGGTCTCTATTCAAGGGCTTAGTGGCACACTCTTTATTACATCGAGTTTTTATCGCTCTTAGAACTAAAAGAATTTTAATTCATTCTTGTGCCGGAGGGGTTGGGCACATATTATCCGCTTGGGCAAAGCATTTTGAACTAGAGATAATTGGCACTGTAGGCGATGATAGAAAAATTTCTTTCGCGAAATCTAATGGCTGCGATCATGTTATTAACTACTCAAACAGCGATTTTCTTGAAGAGGTGAAAAAAATAACTAAGAATGAAGGAGTTGGTGCAGTTTATGACGGAGTAGGAAAAACTACTCTACAAAAATCAATTCAATGTTTGTGGCCAATGGGAATATGTGTCAGCTTTGGCGATGCCTCAGGAACCCCAGAACCACTTAATATAGACGAATTAACCGCGAAATCTCTTAGTTTATGCAGGCCATTAATGCCTTACTATAAATCTAACCGCCCAGAATTAGTTCTCACTGCTAATGAAATATTCTCTTCTATCAAGAAAAAAATAATCAGACCGCAAATAAAAACCTACAATTTTAGCGACTTTGCAAGAGCTCATCAAGCCTTAGAAAGCCGTGCTAGCATTGGCTCAATTGTGTTGACATTGTAATTAAAAATCAATTAAAGCTTCGGAATTTTTATTCCGAGCCTTTGAGGAAAGGCAATCTTACTTTATCTTATTATACTCTATATTTTAAAGTTAAGACATTATAAAATATTCATTTACAAAATAAATTAGTTATATTATTTTTTTGCCGTCATTAGCAGATAATCTACACCAATAAGCTTTATTTAACAGCTATTTCAAGATAGCAGAGCCGCCAAATTAAAAACAATTAAACAACCAAAAATTATGAAAAATCAAGAAACTATCCAAGCAAAAAGCAATATTTTAAATATTTTA
>CAMDGT010000006.1 GCA_945898025.1 Rickettsia typhi
TACCCCACGAAATACATGAAGTTTGGTTAATCTTCCTTGTTCTACAAGCCCTCCTTTAAGGTTTATTGCCTTAAAACTCATTAAATTTTTTGCCTTACCAGAATATATTCTACCTGTAAGCATTCTGCCAAAATAAGGGCTATGATCTAACAAGGTGGCAAGCATTGAAAATGGTGCATTTTCGTCGAATTTTGGCGGAGAAACATGACTAAGAATCAAATCAAATAAAGGTGAAAGATCTTTCTTTTCATCTTTATCGAGGTCGTTAACACACCAGCCGTCTCTACCAACTGCATAAAGGACAGGAAAATCAAGCTGTTGCTCATTGGCATTTAAAGAAACGAATAAATCGAATATTTCATCGAGAACTTCATCAGGGCGGGCATCTGAACGATCAACCTTATTGATAATTACAATTGGTTTTAAGCCTAAATTTAAGGCTTTAGAAAGCACAAATTTAGTTTGCGGCATTACACCTTCCGCAGAATCAACAAGCAATAAAGCACTATCTGTCATTGATAAAACCCTTTCAACTTCACCGCCAAAATCAGCATGGCCGGGAGTATCGATAATATTGATTTTATTGCCTTTCCATGCAATAGAAGTGCATTTTGCAAGAATAGTAATGCCTCTTTCTTTTTCGAGGTCGTTGCTGTCCATAACTCTGTTTTCTACCTGTTTATGAGCATGGAAGGTTCCGCTCTGATGAAGCATTGCATCAATTAAAGTTGTTTTACCATGGTCAACATGGGCAATTATTGCAACATTACGAAAGTGAGACATATTTATTTGTAATTTCAGCAAGTCTTGACATTAATTTTAGTAAATGTCAGCTTTATTTATATGGAAATAGGTAATTAAAATACAGTTTTTGAATCTTATTTTGATACAAAGTATTGATGTAAGATCAAAAAAAATAGTATAAAAAAACGAAAATATAGCTATAAAAAATAACTTGTCAACCTAAATAATCTCTAGGAGACCAGAACCTTGGCTCCTCTTACCTTAATAATAATTATCTTGATAAAAGGCAATTGATTCTGCAACTTCGTTTCGCTTCACAAAGGATGATGAAAGGAAAAAGAAGGGCTAAAAGCCCCCCAGAAAGAAGAAGGCTTCAGATCCTTGTAGTGAAGTTATGCTTTTTATTTCCTCCCCTTCGGCAACAAGGGGCTTCAGCCCCTTGGCTTAATGATGATCGAGAATGCATTTACCACAAGGGGTTGAAACCCCTTGTTGCCGTTAACAATAGAGTTCGAGTTCAACTCACCTGTAATCGTCATCGCAACCCTTATCGTCATCACGACCCTTATCGTCATCGTCATCCCGACGAAAGTCGGGACCCAGTTTTAAATCTTTCTGGGTGTCGTTTTGCAACGGCATGACGAGTGTTTTAGTTTTGTCATCCAGAAAGAAGGCAAGGGGTTGAAGCCCCTTGTTGCCGATAGCAATAGAGTGCGAACCTAAACAAGTTAAAATAAAATTATGTAATAGCCCCTACAAACCACTCCGATGCAATAGATAGATTTTGTTTATCCAAGAATTCTCGTTTTAGATAATCATGAGCACCGCATACAATAACAATTTGCATTGCACCTTTAGATTTGGCAGTAGTTTTGATAGTTTTTACCAACTCATCACCAACAGATTGCCAAAGATTTTCTGACTTTACACAAAAATCATCAATCATCAATGTTAATCCACCAGGATCATAAACCTCTGGAGCATTTATTAACTTACCAATTATAAATCCTAGAATTTCTTTGTTATGGCCTTCTGCCGTAAACATAATATGATTTTTATCATTCAGCAATTCTTTAAACCATTTCTCTTGAGTTTTATCACCTTCTTCTCCTGCATATCGCCAGAATTGCGGTTGTATTTTTTCGTAAACTCGCCGTTTGGCTTTTGAGAGCAAAACCATATCACTGATATTTGAAGGTTTTGTTGGGTATATCTCAAGATTGCTGATTCTCATTTGTTGTTATTTTTTTAAGATTTTCATCAATTTTAGAATCTTGCAAATGCACATTATTTTTTGGTAAAATTTCATTAGGGAGCCTCTAAAAATCTAAATTTAACCCAATAAATTTGAACTTCAGAGATTTTTTGGTTTTGAATTTTTAAATTAAAAACTAAGTTCAAAAAATCTTATTTTTACAGCTTAATTTGGCAAGGTTTTTTAAGTCTTTTATGAATTTTGATTGTGGTTTTTGTGTTTTAGGTACCCGCGGAATCAGCACCTTCTCTTTCTGGGTGCCGTTTTGCAACGGCATGACGAGTGTTTTAGTTCCGTCATCCAGAAAGAAGGCAAGGGGCTGAAGCCCCTTGTTGCCGTTGATTAATGGAGAATATAACTTCACCACAATGGGCTGAAGCACCTTCTCGATCTAATAACCCTCCCCCAAAAATGATTAAGAAGGGAGGGTCGCAGAGCCAATTTTTTGGCGATGCGGGGAGGGGTCGATAATATTTTTAGAAGAATTAAGGCTTAAGTTGGTTGCTAGCTTTTTTAACCCCCCACCGAACGGCATTGAGCCGTTCGACTCCCCCTCAAGGGTGGAGTTATTGAAGTAAGCATTTAACTATCGTCATCCCGACGAAAGTCGGGACCCAGTTTTAAATCTTTCTGGGTGCCGTTTTGCAAGCGGCATGACGAGTGTTTTAAATTGTCTTGAAGTTTGTTGCGATTTTTAGCTTCTTATTTGTTTTCTAGCCTCAATAAATGGCAATATTCGCTATTGAAATCATTTTTGTTAACCGCTATTTTTGCAATATTAAATTCATCATTGGCTGTGATTCCTTCAATGAAAGAGATTAATTCTATTCTTTTATCAATAAAATCTTCTTCTTTTTTCTTACTCTGCGGGTAAAAAACATTTTTAATAGAACTTTCCTTGATTAACATTTTATCCCAGTTCCAATATGCTATCGCATTAATTTCGTTATTTTTTACTAGATTTTCATAATTATTAAGCAATATTGCTAAAAGTATCAATTGTGGTTTTTTCAGGGCTAATACATCTTGTTGCGAAGGTTTCTGGCCAGTTTTATAATCAATTATCTTAATTTTTTGTTCAGAAATATTAATTATGATGCGATCTACTTTACCAATAATATTTATATCTCCTATCTTCGATTCCACTTTATATTCGGCATAATTTTCATAATTATTTCCTAAATATTGAGAATTACAATCAATAAAAATAGAAATATATTTGATAAAATCTTGATAATATCGCATTCTTGCATAATAGCTAACTAGATATTTATCTGCATTTTTATCAAAAAAAGAGTTAGCAAAATTAACTATCATTGATTTTTCGCTGTTTTTAAAATTAGTTTTTACAATTTCTTCTAAAACAGCATGAATGAGGTTGCCAAATTCTCGCTTGCCTTCAATTTCATCAATCTTTAACAAGGGCTTTATTTGTAAGATTTTAGTAATATAAAAATAATAAGAATCGTTTGATATATTTTCAATATCGGTCACTGATAATTTTCTTGGAATTAGATTTTTCGCTACTTTAATTAATTTTTGTTGAGAATTTTTGATTATTTTTTCTTGCAATAAAAGATCTGAATCTTTGATAATGGAGGATCCGCTCTCAAAATTACGATATTTCTGTTGATGAAAATGTAAATTTGTAAAGTTGATAATATCAGCTTTTTGATTGGATAATTTTGATAAAATTAATTCAATTTTAGTTAAAAGTTGCGAAGGCCTTAACTCTTGATTGATGATGAATTTTGAAGTTGTAAGCAATATCTCTTGATTATTGAGATAATTGCGAAAATCATATTGATTGCGACCTATTGAGCTAAATCTTTTATCTATTCCCAATTCAGCTTGCAATTTTTTGCCTAGCCAATTATCGCTTGAAATTTGCGGAAAAACCCCCTCGCTAAGGCTTGTTAAAACTAGCAAATTATGATTAAGTAAGCGAGCATCAATGGTTGAAATTAATTTTATTGGATTAATTTTATGATTTCTGAAATAATGCTCCGTTTCTTGACTTGCCTCAAAATAACTAATTTTGCCAGCAATAATTTTGATAAACCTTGCTAAATCGGCGATTTTAAGCCTAATTTGGCTTTTTTTTATCAAATTATTGAATAATTTTTTTAATTCTTTTTTTTCTGGCTGTTGATTGATAATTTGAGAAAATAAAATTATCGAATTATCGCTCCTACCTATTGATATTATTGATTCAATGATCTTGCTAATTTCTATTACTAAATGCTCTAATTGCCAATTTTTTTGTAAATCTAACAAATTATCAAAGGAAGAAATAATTTTCATTGCGAATGGTTTTATCTCTTGATTTACCGAGCATTCTATAGTTTTTTTTAAACCTTGATAATTATTGAAATCGCGAGCTTTTCTAATAAAGTTTATTTCAAATTGGCTTGTTAAATCTTGCCAAATCTCAATATTTTCAACATTATCTAAAATTATGGAGTGCTTAAGAATAGACAATAACTCAATCGATGAAAAATTATTATTGATTAACTTAGCAATTAAATTAATCAATTGTAGAAATCGACAATTGGCAATTGAGATATTGCATTCATCCGAATATGGAAGCCCAATCCTTGATAATTCAAGCTTGATGAGGTCGCGAAAATTATCATCATTAATGATTATGGCGGTGTTTTGCTCTGAAGAGTCAGCGTCAGAATATTTTCTTTCTAATGTTTTGGCGATAAGAACCGCCTCTTCGATAATATTTTCTGCAAAAATGAACCCTACTTTTTCTTTCGCCATTTCAATAATTGCAAGAGATTGCTGTTGATTAAAAATATTATTAAGATTGCTAAATTTGTGACAATTATCAGCATTAGAAATTGCTACATCGACAAATTGCGACCATAATTTATTTTTAAAAAAATTATCATCTTCTAATTTATCAATGCTTATATTTACTATATCTCTTGGCAATATTTCTAAAAAATTTATTAGTTTTTTAATAAAAAATTGCGGATGAGTTTGAGAATTAAATTGACTAGATTTTTTATCTTCAACAAATGATTCCAACTCTTCAATATTGGCACCCTGCAATATTACATAACCTTTATTTTGAGAGCTTATGGCTTTGATTAATTTTCTGCCAATTTTCAAACTGCCCGTTGAACCCGCAATTATCAGGGGCTTTTTCAATTGATTTTTATTCAATAAATCAATGAAATTTTCAAAAATTAATTGTTGATATAGTTGATTGCTTAATATTTTTTGTTTAATCGCAGAATTTTTAATTCTTGCCTCTATGGAACAAAGAAAATCAAGCATTTCTTGGCGATGTTTAGGTAAATTGCCATACTCCATCGCTTTAATTGTTGATAAATCTATCTCTTCGAGCATTATTTCATTAAATATTTCAGCAATATTGCTAGAAATTACAGCAATTTGATAAGTATTTAATTTGCTAAAAATAGGATTAGCAATCACCTCAGCCATCAAAAACATTAAGAATTCAGCATCTTCTAGCTTTTTATGATTAATTAATTCAATTGCTCTTTCTATTAATTCTTCACCATTATTATCATGATTAAAAATCTCAAAAATATCTTGATAAGATAATTCGCCAATCGCAATAATTTTTGGCAGAATCTTTGTAGTTTTTTTGGCTTCTTTTTTGGCAATAATTTTTTTAAACTCTTTGACTGCTAAATTGCTTGGCAATATTATAATTGGCGTATCCTCTTGGCTGAAAGATTGCGATTGATTAGAAAAATTCTCTTCTAACCAGAAATATAAAGCTTCTAAAAAATTATAATAGGTGGGTATGTTGAAAATATTGATTTTATTCATTAAAAATAGTTAATATAATTATTGTACGATCATTCTTCGATTAATTCTCTTTTACCAGAAATATTTGGCGTTGTTAAAACTCCTTCTTGCTCCATTCTTTCAATGATAATGGCGGCTCGATTATATCCTATTCTTAGTTGTCTTTGGATATAACTAATTGAAGTTTTTTTATCTCTTCTGACAATTGCTAAAGCTTGTTGATAAAGTGCATCATCGCCATTGTCATTATCATTAAAATCGTTAATATCAGAAACTTTACCCTTGCAAGTCGGTATAGGAACATCAAAAGAAATTTTACTTTCTTCGCTCGTTTCATTGTAATTTTGGCTCTTGATAAAATTAACAATATCTTCTATTTCAACATCCGAACAAAATGGTCCGTGAACCCTTGTCATTTTGCTACCTCCAGATAGATAAATCATATCTCCTTGTCCAAGTAGTTGCTCTGCCCCTTGAGTGCCTAAAATAGTTCTGCTATCAATTCTAGAAGTTACTTGAAAGCTAATACGCGTCGGAAAGTTAGCCTTAATAACACCTGTAATGACATCAACAGAAGGTCGTTGTGTAGCCATAATTAAATGAATTCCTGCTGCTCTAGCCATTTGAGCCAATCTCTGCACGGAGCCTTCAATTTCTTTGCCCGCAACCAGCATTAAATCGGCCATTTCATCAACTACAACTACAATAAAAGGAATTTTCTTTGGCTCAAATTCTATTTCCTCAATAATTGGCTGACCAGTTGAGGAATCGTATCCTGTTTGCACTTTACGGGTTAGTTTTTCTCCTGAAACCATTGCCTTTTCCGCTTTTTCATTATAGCCAGCAATATTTCTTACTGCAAAACTTGACATTAGACGATATCGTTCTTCCATTTCTGCAACCACCCATTTTAAAGCTATTATAGCTTTACTTGCTTCAGTAACAACAGGAGATAAAAGATGCGGAATGCCATCATAAACCGAAAGTTCAAGCATTTTGGGATCAATCATTATAAACTTACATTCGCTAGGCTTGAGCTTAAAAAGCAACGACAAAATCATAACATTGAGACCAACTGATTTTCCTGAGCCCGTGGTTCCTGCTATCAATAAATGAGGCATTTTTGCAAGATCTGCAATGGTTATTTCACCACTAATATCTTTACCCAATATCATTGGCAAAGAATGGCTTGAGAATTTATATTCTTTTGATTCTATCAATTCTCGTAAAAAAATAATTTGCTTTTTAGGGTTTGGCAACTCTATACCTATTGATGTTTTGCCCGAAATTACTGAAATTCTAGTTGAAATCGCACTCATTGAACGAGCAATATCATCGGCAAGACCTATAATTCTTGATGCCTTAGTGCCTGCAGACGGTTCAAATTCGTGAAGAGTTACAATTGGACCAACTTTTGCCCCAATTGCTTCTCCTCTAACTCCAAAATCTTCAAGAACTTTTGCCAACATTTTTGATTGGCTATCAACAACTTCACGACTAACTTTTTTATCGCGATTTTCTTCGCTACGATTTACCAACAAATCGCTTTGTGGCATTTTATATTGCTCTTGATTATTGCTAGATTTTCTACCGCGAATATTTTTTAATTCTTTTTTGAGAGTTTGTTTTTCATCAACTGCATTATCATTAACATTGTCTTGCGAAACAAAGCCAATCAGTGCGTCATCTAGTAATTTGATATTTTCTATATTATTTATCTCTTCAGTAAATGAAACTTTACCAATAGTAGATTTTTTATTTTTATCGACAATAAGCCTTGAAAATATTGTGCTAATTAAAAATTTAGCAGTTAAATGAAAATACCGCCAAAAATAATAAATATCCCGCCAATTTATCTCAAGAATAATTGCAAATAAGATTAAAGCACACCATAAAGCAATAATTGCTGTGAAATAAGGCTCTATTTGAGTAATGGAATTTAAAATTAACAAGCCATTATAGCCACCAAAGCTATTAAATAACCACCATTGCGGTTGCGGAATAATTGCTAATGCAGTTGCAAAACTTAAAACTGCAAATGGCGCTAAAATTATTTTATAAATCAGCAAATTATCGCCATTTTTACTAGCGAGCTTAAAGCCAATTTTAGCAATAATAATAGACAACATAATTGATGCAAGACCAACTGTTTGTAGCATTATATCTGAAGAATAGGCGCCAAAAATTCCTAAAATATTTTTAACTTGACCATTCGAAGAGCCAGAATTAAGCGAAGGATCATCAATTTTATAAGTAATTATTGAAGAAATTAAGGCGAGGCCTAATAATATTATTAAAACCCCTAAAATTCTACGCAGAATAATTAATATAGCGGGGTAAAATTTTTCTATCATAATGAAAATTTACGGATTTATACTCTTTAAGGCTTGATAGTTGAAAAATTAACTATTTTTTCTTATCAAATAAATCTTCTAAATCTTCTTTGTCTATTGGTCCGTGATATTTTAGGATATGATATTCCTTTATATTCTTATCATCAGAATAATCTTTTGTCTCATCTTTTAATTTAATTTCAATATCAACATTATAAAAAAAATTAAATGGATTATCCTCTAGTTTAGTAATGGCATATTTTACCTTATCGCTTGCAAATGATAAAACTTTAGGTTTGTTTGATATTTCTGTGATTAAACCCATATTTCCTACATTGGAATTAGAAAGATTGCTATTTCTTGCTTGATATAGATCTAATTCCACATTCTCTTTAATAGTTCCATCACCAATCTCTTGAAGTTTTTTTATTTCTTTATCTATTTGATTTTGAGCAGCAGAGGCATCTTTACAATCATAGGTTTTATTTATTATTTGCTTACCAATTATATTAAAATTAACCTTATTACCAGTGCAGTTTGCAGTAATCTCTAAAAGATTTTTAAAGTTCTTAAAATCAAAAATACTGTATTTACAAGGTTTATCTTTTTTTTCGCCGATTAAGTAGTCTATAGTATTACAAACATAACTTGTAAATTCAAAAATAGACGGAGTTATTGCTGGTAATAATGGAGTTGCTTTTTCAATCAAATCCATAATCACACTTCCATGTGATATTTTTTTGATTAACAACTTTTGATCTTGCCTATTTTTTTTACTATTCTTTGCATTAAGAAAGCTGTAATATTGATTATTTAAGGCCGACATAGCATTAGCAAATTCGAACAACTCGATATCCTGCTTGTTATCTATAGTTATTGTAAGCTTAAGTTCTTTTGACATATTTTTATAAAACACAATTTAAAATTAATTTCCCAAACATTTCAGGATTGTTTTTGTTGTTAAATCTCTAACAAAATTTATCCACATATTTTTCTAAATACTTCTTACTAACCCAGTGAAATTGCCCCATCATTCCTTTTTTTACAATTTACCAAAAACTCTAAATGGTGTTGATGTCCGGCAATAACATTTACATATTTTTTGCACTATGAAACTGCATAATGCAACATAGAGCCTGTAAAATCATCACTCATTAAAACTGACTTTTCAATGTCAACATTATTCTTTACAATTCCTCTCAAGTCAACAAATCTTCAGTGTTTCTTTTGTGTTGAAAACTTTTTGATTATTTCCAAATTTCCAAGATGCTCATAAATTGTTTATTTGCAACTTAATAAATTGACAAAGCTAGATTATAAGAGGACTTAAACTAAATACTATGCCTTTTAAAGTGTGTAAATCTGCAATTTAATTATAAAATTATTTAGTGACGTAGTATATCTAGCCTCATTTTTTTCTCTGCTTCCTCAATTGCACTTATTGTTCCAACATGAAAATATCTTCCTGTAAGTTCAGTGCCCTTGACTCCTTCAAGTATACCGTTTTCATTAATTGCATTTTGATAAAAATAAGACATTGGAAAATATTTTAAATCTGAGCCTCCTAAACTAGACTCAGGAACATCTTGAAATAAAAGCTTAGGATCAATAATTTGTAAGCCAGTGAAGGTAAAAGGCAATTTTTGATTGTTGTTTTCTTTTGGCTTGCTTAAATTTAGTGTTGCTGGATCAAAATTAAAATCTCCGTTGCCGTGATAACATTCAAATTTGTCGGTTCTAGTGAGTCCAAGCATTATTTTGCATGGATTGTTAATAAAATTTTCGTAAAGATCAGAAATATCAAGTGGGAAATTCTCTCTCCATATAACATCACCATTGACTAAAAGAAGATATTTATTGACATCGATTAAATTTTTTGCAAATAAAAGACCGCCCCCTGTTTCAAGCTTTTCAGGCTCTCGTGAAAAAATAACCCTAGCATTGTAGCTGCGCATATTTTTAAGATGATTCTCTATTTTATCTGCCAAATGAAAACCATTAACTATTATTGTTTTTATTTCGCCAAATTCGGTAATTTTTTCAATGATATGCTCTACCATTGACCTCTTATCAATCAAGACTAGTGGCTTAGGAATGGTGTCGCTTAGTGGGCGCATTCTTTCGCCTCTACCAGCGCAAAAAATAAAAGCTTGCTTAAGACTTTGCATATTTTTATATTTTATTGGTGTGCAAATATATCAAGAGAGAAGCCTTTTAAATCGAGCTCAACTCTTGTTGGTAAAAATTTCATACAATCTTCAAATAGATCAATCTTTTGCTCTCTTACAAGCATTTGATTTAATTTTTCTTTTAAACGATGAAGATATAAAACATCTGAAGAGGCATAATCTAATTGCTTATCGCTCAGATTAGAGTTCCCCCAATATGAACTTTGTTGTTTCTTTGAAAGCTCAACGCCAAGAATTTCTTCGCAAATATTTTTTAAACCATGGGAATCAGTGTATGTTCTGACTAATTTTGAAGCAATTTTAGTGCAATAAATATTGGAAATATCAACCTTTAAGTAATGTTTAATTATTGCCACATCAAAACGAGCAAAGTGAAATATTTTACAAATATCATTATTTCCCAATATCACCTTAAGATTTTTGCAATTATCATAATTATTATAATCAAACTTAACAAGATGAGCAGAGCCATCGCCACTTGAGATTTGTAGCAAGCAAAGACGATCTCGATGTATATTTAAACCCATCGTTTCGGTGTCAACTGCCAACTCTTTTGCTAACAAAAATTTTTCAAAAACTTTATTTGATATATCGTTTTGATGAAGCTCTATATTCATTTATTGAATTATTTAATTTAATCATTTATTGAGATTATTGGTAAAGCAGATAAACTGCACTGCTTTGTCAATTTTATTTTGCTTAGCAACTATAAAATTTTATTTGTTAAAAACAAATAAAAAACTTTAATAAATTTATCTCAATAAATAAATTATAATTGTTAAATATAATTTGCAATTTACAATAAACAAATTATTTCTTTCCTTTAGAGTGTCATGTCAGTAGCGATAACTGACACTCTAATATTTGTGGTGTATTAGTGTGGTGAATAATTAAATTCTTAATTAATTGTGATTAAATAAGAATTTAATTGGCTTTATAGTGATGATTTACTATTTAATACCTAAAAAAATTTAAGTATTAAATAGTATTAAATTGATTTAATAAAATATATTCAATAAAAAACATACAAAATAAAAAATTAAGCAATATTTTGTCCTATTTTGAAACAAAAAAACGATTAAATGCACTATTTACAAGCGATAAAAATAAATTAAAATTACAACATTTTTTAAATTATGATGAATTTTTTATCGCTATTTTTCTTAATATTCTCTTTTATCTTGTCTGAAAATTGCAACTCTAAACCAGAAAATACAAAATCTACTAAAATAACTTTAAATAACGACACTAAAATTAGTGCTAATTTTATTGAAATAAATAGAAAAATTGGCAACATAATTTTAATTGGCAACGTTGTCATAGATGACGGTGAAAGCAGTTTATTGTCGGAAAAAATGACAATAATTTTTGAAAAAAAAACCGCAAAAAATAAAAATGGTAAAATAAAAAAAATTTTTTCTGATAAAAAAATTAAAATTTTTAATCAAGAAACCACAGCAATAGGAGATTCTGGCTATTATGATCCTGTAAATTCAATATTTGTTCTTGAAAATAATGTCAATGTTAATAATGGAATTTCCGTTGCGAGCGGTAAAAAATTTATTTATAATTTAATCACTAAAAAGGGCGATTTAATTGGAGGAAATGCTTTAAAATCGAATAACAATAGCCCATCATCACAGCCAAATAAAGTAAATAATGAGCGCGTCACTGTAATTATTGGAGAAACAATAAAAGACGACATTAAGAAACAAATTAACTAATATGACAAAAATTCTTAAAATTGAAAATATCAGTAAATCATACGGGAAAAAATCGGTAATTCACAATGTCGATCTACAAATAAAACAAGGCGAAATTGTTGGTCTTCTTGGTCCAAACGGAGCAGGAAAAACCACTTGCTTTTATATGATAGTAGGCTTGGTTGATAATAATGGCGGTAAAATTTTAATTGATGACGTTGAGATTGGCAAGATGCCAATTTATCAAAGAGCAAGCCTTGGTATTAGTTACTTACCACAAGAATCATCAATCTTTTCCGGAATGACTGTTGAAAAAAATATTGAGGCAGTGTTAGAAATAGCAGAACCCAATAAATATAATAGACAGCAAAAATTAGAAAAATTAATTAATGAATTTTCAATTTCTCACATTAGAAATTCTCATGCTTTATCTCTTTCTGGAGGGGAAAGACGAAGAGTTGAAATTGCTAGAGCATTAGCAACAGAACCATCTTTTATACTACTAGATGAGCCATTCGCAGGAGTTGACCCAATATCGGTTAATGATATTCGCAAAATGATAACACATCTAAAAAATCGCAATATCGGCATTTTAATCACTGACCATAATGTTAGAGAAACTTTATCAATTGTTGATAGAGCTTATATAGTATATGACGGCAAAATTCTTGCCAATGGCAATAGCAAAGAAATTCTGAACAATCAGGCAGTAAGACAAGTTTATTTAGGAGATGATTTTAAAATCTAAAATATTAATGAACGATATAATTTTAATTGCTATAGGCGGAGCAATTGGCTCTACCCTTAGATTTGCTACCAATAATTTTATTGCTCGCTTAGGATTTCTAAACAAAATATCAACAAAGCTATTTTCAACAATACCTTACAACACTTTATTTATTAATGTTACAGGGTCTCTCGTGGTAGGATTTCTTTACTTCTTTTTTGCTAATAATTTCGATAACACAATAAATCACAAATTAAAATATTTTTTTATAATAGGGCTATTGGGCGGATATACAACATTTTCCAGCTTCTCCCTTGATTGCTTAAATTTATTTATTTCAGGACATTATCTTCAAGCATTAACTTATAGCCTATTATCCTTAATATGCTCTTTTATAGCAGTATTTCTGGGCTTTTACATTGCAAATATTATATGATAGAATTTACCATAAAACCTCAATCAGAACATGAATCTATAAATCAAAGAATTGATAAATTTCTTTGTCAGGAGTTCGATATTTCTTTTGCCGTTGCACAAAAATTAATTCGCAACAAAAAAATTATTGTTAATCAAAAAACAATTGATTATTCTTATAGAATAAGCATTCATGATCATATTTTAATTAAAGAAAATTTACCAACCCGACATAAAAAATTTACTCAAAAAACAGCATCAAAAAATAGCATAGAAAAATTAGCCAAACAATTAATCACTTGGAAAATATTTGAAGATGAAAAAATTATCATCATCAACAAACCTTCTGGAATCCCAGTGCAAGGTGGTAGTGGAATCAATTTATCAATAAATGATGCTTTAAATATTATTAATCAAAAAACTTCAAAAAATTTAGAAAAATGGCAACTAGTTCATCGCCTCGACAAAGACACAAGTGGCCTTCTCTTGATTGCCAAGAACAGTAAGATTGCTGATTTCTTAACATCTAGCTTTAAGAATAAAGATATCAAAAAAACATATCTAGCACTAGTGAAAGGAAGAATCAATAAAGATAACGGTATTATCGATATTCCATTGCGAAAAAAAATGCTTAATAAAAATGAAAAAGTATATCCCGATATAGAAAACGGCAAGTCCGCAATCACTCATTTTAAATTGATTAAAAATTTTAGTAATTTTTCGTTAATTGAATTAAAGCCTATTACCGGTAGAACACATCAATTAAGAGTTCATTGCAAGGAAATTGGCAATCCGATTATTAATGATATTAAGTATGGAGGCAAAGAGGTTATAAATCGCAAAATATCAGCAAGAATGTGCCTACATTCACAGTATATTGCAATTGAAAAATATTATGAGGATGGGTCAAGCCTTGAAATAAAAGACAATTCAACTCCAGATTTTTTAAAAAATATTTAGGTAAATTGCAATTTTTAAAAAAAAACTTAAAAAAAACTTAAAAAAAACTTAAAAAAAACTTAAAAAAAACTCTAGGGCACCTCTAAAATTTACCCCCAGCCCCATAAAATCTTAAATCCCAAATAATTCAGCTCCAAACCCTTTATCCCCATGGTTTTTTTCGAGGGTTTTTTAGGAGGTTTTTTAGGGGGTTTTTTTAAGGGGTTTTTTAGGGGGTTTTTTAGGGGGTTTTTTAAGAAATTACACCATTTCCAATCTATAATACATTATAATTAACTTCTAAAATTCTTCCATAAAATTACTGTTTTATCAATCTAAAACAGTAAAAGATTATGAGAATAATAATAAATCAAGCATTAACACAGAAAGCTCAAGATTTACTTATGAAGTTAAATTCAGAAGATGTTTTTGCTAAGAGACTAAAGACAATTATCGCTTCTTTTAATCATCCAATTAAAACGGTAGCAGATATATTTGATGTTGATTCAGTCACTAACCAGATGGACAAAGAAACTAAAGAGAAGTGGCATTAAAGGCTTGGTATGAGAAAGGAATGCGGACTCCA
>CAMDGT010000007.1 GCA_945898025.1 Rickettsia typhi
TTGCTTTAGAGCTCCTAGCACTAAACAAATTCTCTATAATTTGTTGAGCCGGCAAATTTCCAAGACCAATCCCTGCCCAAGAATATATGGTTGAACCTCCGATATTAACAGAAGCAATACCAGTGCTAGCAGTTACTTCTAGACCGATTCCTGAATATTTTTTTTTAATAAAATTTAATATAAATGATTTTCCTGTGCCAGCACCTCCGGTCACAAGAATGTTTTTACCATCTTCTAATGATTTAATAACAGCCTGTTGTTCTGTGGAGAGTTGTTGCAAAGATATTATTGTTATTTTAAGTTATTGATTTTTAAATTAAAGCTAAGAAAAACCCCTCTTCCTAGTTATAATAAGGAAGAGGGTAGTTTTTGACTAAATTATTATTTTAATTAGTTTATTTATTTCTTTTTTCTAGCTTGTGCAATTTTCTCTTTCAAAGTTTCTAGATCAAGCATACCAGGAATAAATTCATCACCAATAATAAATGCAGGAGTTCCATTGGCACCGATTTCAGAAGCTAACTTGCGGTTTGCTTCGATCATGTTAGATATTCGCTCTTTTTCTTTATCAAGCATAGAAGTTATTTTATCAGCTTTTACACCAACTTCTTCAGCAATTTTTAATGCCTCTTCTTTCGAAGAAACTTTGCTTGACATTAATTTGTCATGAAATTCTTTATAAAGCTTAGGCTTAATAATATTAACCGCAAGAGCAATGCGAGCTAACTCCTCAGAATTAGGACCAAGAACGGGATATTCTTTATAAACGATTTTAACTTTTTTATCTTCTGCGAATAACTTAGATAAAACTTCATTTGCTTTTTTACAATAACCACAAGAATAGTCGAAGAATTCAACAATTGTTATGTTTGAACCAGAGGGGTCAAATACAGGAGAATTTTTATCTTTAAATAACTCTGATTTTTTTTCACCAATTTTTGCTTGGGCATTTTTCATCTGATCTTCCATTGCCTTTTTTTGCATTTTCATAACTGCAGAAACGATAAATTGAGGATTGTTTTCAACCCATTTAGATACAACCTCTTCAACATCTTTTGCATTTTCAATTTTTTTATCAGGATCAACTCCAGAAGCTACAGATTTAGCTTCAATCATGTTTTCAACTGAGTTTTCTTTAGCTTTATCTTCAGAATTATCTGCTGATTTAGAGCCGATTTTTGCAATAATTAAAGAAGCAAAGCCTATAACAGCTACTGCCACAGCTATGATAGCAAGATTTTTATTGCTAATTTTTTTGATTTTTTTAGTCATATGTAGTAAATTATAAATTAAAAAGTTTTATGTAATCAAAGCAAAACATTTATCGATAAAAAATGATTGATTTAATTTTTAAAATAATAAATTTTAAAAACATTTTTTAGATTAAGCATTATTCGAATGAATTTGCAAATTTGATTAAAATATTGTTTTTTGAAATAGCAAGCTTTATTTGAATTAAAAATTAAACTGACACATAAATTATTAAAAGCTACTCTACGGTAACTGATTTTGCAAGATTTCTTGGCTGATCAACGTCGTTACCTAATTTTAAGGCAGTAAAATAAGCTAACAATTGAGTAGCAACTATTGGTATTATTGATTCTTGAATAATACCATCAATATCTGGAATTTCAATTGAGTTATAGATTAAGTTTTTTATTTTTTTAATTGATTTTTTATCAGATACGAATGTAACTTTAGCACCTCTTGCACAAACTTCTTCAATATTAGAAATAATTTTATCGATTAAAGAATTTTCAGCAGTATCTACTCCAATTGCTATTAAAGGTGTATTCTCATCAATCACAGCAATTGTTCCATGCTTTAACTCTCCAGATGCTATTCCTTGAGCATTAATATAGGAAAGCTCTCTCATTTTCAAAGAAGATTCAAGTGCACTAACCGAAGAAACCCCTCTACCTGTAAACAAAATTTGTTTACTATTCTTTAAATTTTCAGCGATATCACTTATTTTTTTTACATTGTCGTCATCAAGAATTTCGGTTATTTTTTCTTGACAATGAATCAATTCTTTAATTAAGGAGATTTTTTTATCATTATTAATAGTGCCTTTAATTTCTGCAACTTTAATTGCTAATATTGATAAAACAGCAATTTGAGCAATATAACACTTTGTTGATGCAACCCCAATTTCTGGACCAGCAATCGTTTTAATGATTGCATCAGATATTTCAGCCATTGAACTAATATCGACATTAACAATCGCTAAACTATTTTGATTATTTTCTTTGCAATATTTAAGTGATGCCAAGCTATCAGCAGTTTCACCAGATTGAGAAATAAAAATTATTAGGCTATTCTTAAGAAATATAGCATCTCTATATCTAAATTCAGAGGCTATATCAACTTCAACCGGAATTCTAGCAAATTTCTCAATTATATATTTTCCACATAAACCAGCATAATAAGAGGTTCCGCAGGCGATAATAGTAATTTTTTGAATATCCTGTAAATTAAAACTAAAATTAGGTAAATTAATGTTATAATTTTCAAGATCAATGTATGTCTCGATTGTTTCAGCGATAACATTAGGTTGCTCATAGATTTCTTTTAACATAAAATGCGGAAAATCGCCTTTAGCAATATTTTTATTAAGAGTTTTCATTTGGCGGATATTTGGCAAAATTTTATTGCCATTAAATTTATAAATTTCACAATTGTTTTTCCCGATAATGCCGATTTGATTATCCTCTAATATAATAATTTTATTAGAATATTTTGCAATTGCTTGATAATCAGAAGCAATAAAATTTTGATCATCACCTATTCCGATAATTAGCGGAGAGCCTTTTTTGGCAACAAAAATTTGATTTGGATTATCAAGAAATATGATCGCTAAAGCAAAGCTACCCTCTAATTCTTTTACTGTTTTCAATATAGATTCTTTGTAGTCTTTTAATTTTAAAAAGTTTTTTTGAATTAAGTGAGGTATGATCTCGCTATCTGTTTGACTTAAAAATTCAACCCCTTCTAAAATTAACATTTGCTTAATTTCTTGGTAATTTTCAATTATACCATTATGAACTACACCAACAAAGCTACTTGAATGTGGGTGAGCATTATTCTTACTTGGCTTGCCATGAGTTGCCCAACGAGTATGACCAATAGCAATTTTTGATGATAAAGATTTATTTTCTTTCTGAAATAGCGATTCTAAATTTGAAATCTTCCCCTGCTCTTTAAAAACAGAAAAACTATTATTTTCAATCAATAAAATACCAGCAGAATCATAACCTCGATATTCAAGTTTTTTTAATCCATCTATAACAACATCGATTACATTATTAGAGCCAATTACTCCAACTATTCCACACATTATAGCTATATTTTAATATTTAACAATTTTTTCAATTGTATTTTAGAAAAAGAAAATGCCCTAAAGGATTATACTCCAAGGACTCATTCTATAGTAATTTTTATATTTTTTAATGAAATTGTTATTTTTAGTAATGATTTGTAAATTTTTGTAATATTTTTAGTTATTTAAGAAATATTTGAATTTCTTTAATAAATTCTTGATGGGAATCAATAACAACTTGTAACCAATCTACTAAAATTTTATTATTTTTTAATAAAGATTCTATTGTTCTGATATTGTAAAACAACCTCTCTGCTCCAACACTTCTTGAGATTCCTTTTATTGAATGCATGTAAAATAAAACATCTTTTATATTATTGTTATAATTGCTTTTTATTATATTATTGATTAATTCCGCACTTTCTTTTACAAATAAAGAAAAAAGCTTGGTTTTCTCATCTTTATCAAATAATAATAAAGAACTTTCATTAAAAATTTTAACATCATTAATTGATAAAAAATTATTAATTTCTGCAAAAAATTTAAGATCAGAAGGAAGGTAATTTAGGGCAATACTATAACTTTTTGCCAAATAATTCGATATAATTTTTATCAATAACTCATAATCATCGCCTTTAATAAAATAATCAGTCATTTGAGAATCAAGATATCTCTTAATATCATCTTTTTCGCCATCTCCACTTAAGGCAATAATTGACAATTCTTGGTGATAATTTATTTCATTAAAATTCTCAATTTTTCTAATTATTTTTGACACCTCATCGCCATTAATTATTGGCATATTAATGTCTGTAATGATTATATCGATATTTGTTTTTCCTTTATCATCAAGGCTATGTCGATATATTTCTAATAGATCACTACCATCATTGGCCTCAACAACCTCCAAACCAACATCTTCTAAAAATTTCTTAATAATAATTCTACTTACAGCTTGATCATCAGCAAGAACAGCCCTTTTATTTTGTAAATTTTTAATATAATCCTTTTTTTCTCCTAAATAATAAAAATTATCTTTAAAATGATAAAGCCATTTTGCGATTCCACGAAACAAGATATTATCTGGAGCGGATTTACTAATATAAAAATCAAAATAATTTTTATCAAATTCTTTGGCTATCTCTTTACGAAATGACTTTCTACTTAAAGATGTAAGGGCAATAATTATTATGTCTTTATTGTAATTTTTGATTGTTTTTGCGGTTATAAAACCATTCATTCCTGACATTTGAACATCCATTAACACCAATTGATAATTATTTTTTTTGATAATATCAATTGCATCGTTACCGTTTCTTGCTATATCGCATTTTAAACCAACCAAAAACTTTTCTATTTTTGATTTTATTGTTATAAGATTAATCTCCTGATCATCAACCAATAATATCCTGTCTTCTTCTGTATAATCAATATAATTTGATTTTTTAATGCTATTTAAATAAAAACGAAAAAATTTCAATCTTTAAGTTGTTGGATGGTTGATAAAATAGAGTGGTTTATTTTTATAATCTTAAAAGGTGGAAACTGTATTTGAAAACCCTTTTTATATTAAATTGAGATATAAAAAGGGATAATCAGAGATCAAAAATGGAAATTAAAAATCTTTCTTAATTGCTATAGACAGAGCATCGGATTGAGTTCTGTATTTCGCATTGTAAGAAGTAGGAGACTTGCCATTATTTAAATCGTTATTAATTTTTGTTTTTCTATGAAATTGATGACAAAAACTATAATCAATGGCAAGACTGTCTTTTATTTGTTGAGAAAAGCCAACAGAAACCCATGTTCTATTTCCAGAAGGGATTCTAGGGCCCCTATTATTATCTGTGATAGCATCTTTCTCAAAAGCTACACCAGTTCTAATGATATTTTTATTTTCTAAAGAAAAGTTCGCCCCAACTGAATTAAGAGAAGAATCTCGCCAGTTAAATTTTACATTATCACTCATCGCAGGGTTAACGGCATTAACTTGCAAATTTTGTAAGCGAGACCATTTTGTCCAAGTTAAATCATATACTAATTCAACTTTTTGATTTAATTGGTAAGAAAATCCGGTAGTAAAAGATTCTGGAGTTGATGTTTTGGCAGTGAATTTAGAATAAAGATTGATATCCTTAATTTTTGTTGTACCAGACAATTGATAATCAATTTTTGACCTGTATCCAGCGCCAATTTTTAATTTATCGTTTATTTTATAATTCACACCTAAATTATAACCATAACCCCAATCATTTCCTATTAACTCAGCTTTTGAATCACCGGCACCAAAATTCACTGCTTTATTTAAGTTGGCTTGATAAAATTGAGCTACAAAACCAGCTCCAATAGATAGATCGTCGGCTATTTTATAAGATAAAGAAGGATTAATATTCGCAGTATAAACAGAGCTTTCGATTGCAGAGTATCTACCTTGCCAATTTTTGTTATATTTTGTTGCTAAACCAAATGGCGAATTTATTGATAAATTAAAAGCTGCTTTTTTATTAATTGGAGTTGTTAAATATAGCGCTGGCACAAAATTGTTACTCCCAGCATTATTAGATTGATTGCTGTTATTGGGGCTTGTTACACTTGGAATTATTCTTAAACTTAAATAGCTAAAAGATGTAACTAATTGAGTTTTATCGCTTCCAGCAGTTACTGAAGGGTTAAAAAATATATCACTAACATCATGCACACCAGTAACTGAGCCAGCATAAGAATTTCCTATTTGCGAAGCGGAATATACATCTGTTGAATAACCAGCACCAAATGCTTGATTAGCAAAAATAGCAAAACAGCAGGCATAGAAAATGGAAGAATTTGTTTTATTTGTCATAACTAGCAAGAATTGAAGATTAGTATTGAAAATTATAAATTTGTGGACTTTAAAAATCATTCTGAATTAGATTATTAAATTTTCAAGAGTTTTTTGGACAATAATTAAAATAAAATTATTTTTTGTTTTAAGGCTAGTCTTTATTGGATTTCTTCCAATCATTAAGCCATTTTGCATTTGAATTAATAGAGCCCGTCCATTTTTTCGACTCTGTTTTTCCGGCATAAGAATTAAAACTCTCTTGAAAATTTTTTTTATTAACATCAAGCTTTATATACTCAATTAATAAAGAAGATTTATTCGCAATATCAATATTAATTTGCTTTTTTATTAATGGATTAAAGATTTTATTGATAAAATTGGTAATATTAACAAAAAAATCCATAACTTCTTGAGTTTGAAAATCTCCATTTTGACACACATTTCTTGAGATACTTAACAATTCAAAATACCTTGCAAATAATTCAGATAAAAACTGCTCTGGTTTATAATTTTTTAAAGCATCAACCATTAATCTCTTTATTTGAGATTTAAGAGGTACAAAATCTGCTTCACGACCCTTCATATCAAGAGCGATTGCTTCACGAAACTTTTCATTGAGGGAGATTCCGCTTTCAAATTCAAAGCAATGAGCCATTTCATGAGCTAGCACATTGTAAGAAAGGTTGCGAATTATGATTTTCAGCTCTTGACGATAAAATATTTTATCAATCTTTTCAACAGTTTTATCAATAAAACTCTTTTTTTGAGTTAAAAAACATCCTTGATTAGTGTCCCATCCTTTAATTAACCTAATTTCAAATTGTAATTTTTTTTCTTTAAGCTTTGAAAGAATTAGATCCAAGCCATCTTTAAAAATTTCAATACGATATAATTTAATAAATATATCAACCAACTTTTCTTTATCTTGATTGTTTTCAAATTTTGATTGTGTAAGAATAATGTCTGCAAAATCTTGTCGAATAGCTAGATTGTTGTTTTTACTATCTATAGCTACTGCGCTGTTAAATTGATTTTTCAAGGTTGATTTATCGAGTTTTAAAGTTATTGTTACAAAATCTATTCACTATTAATAATTCATTATTCAATTGCAAACATTACATTTTAATTTTATTGGTAATAAATTTTTACAGAAAAATAAAAAAAATATTATTAATTTTTTATTTAGCGACAAAAATAAAATTAATGATATTGAAAAAATTTTAAGAAAATTACCTATTAATTCAGCTATTATTTTTCGCGAATATAACTTACCTCAAGAAACTAGAGAAGCTATTGTTGTTGAACTATTAAAACAAGCCCGCAAACTGAAAATTAAAATATTAATTGGAAAAAATTTTTCTTTGTCAAAAAAAATCAATGCCGATGGCTATCACTACTCAGACAGGCAAAAATTTGGCTCTGAGGAATGGTTAGATTATATTAAATTTCGCATTTTCTCGCGGTATAATTTAATTAACAAAAACCATTCTTTTATTTATAGCTGTAGTTGCCATAATTTATTATCCTTTAATAAATTGCAAAATAATGAAAATTTTACAAAAATATTTATTTCTCCAATATTTGCAACAACCAGCCATCAAGGAGATTTGCCAATTGGAATGTTGCAATTAAAAAAAATTATATTAAAAAATAATGTTTTTACTAAAAATAAAAAAATTTGTAGCAATAAATTTAAAGAGATATATCCGCTAGGCGGAATCAATAAAAAAAACATTAAATCATTATCAAGGCTTAATATATTTGGTTTTGCCGGCATTGACTTATTTAAAAATTTATGAAAAAAATCACCCCAATAATAATGTCTGGAGGCTCTGGCACCAGATTATGGCCACTTTCTCGTCAGAATTATCCTAAGCAATTTCTTAGTCTTTTTAATCAGAAATCCCTCTTTCAACAAACTATTTCTAGAGTTAGTGATAGCTCAATTTTTAACCCTGCAATCATAATTATTAATCACGAACATCGATTTATCGTTGGAGAAGAATTGCAAAAACTAAATTATCAAGCGAGAGAGGTAATCCTTGAACCAACTCCTAAAAATACCGCTCCAGCAATTGCAATTGGCTCGATCGCAACAATTAATAACAATAATCAAGGTGAAGATTTAGTCATAACAATGCCCTGCGATCACCTTATTAAAAACGATGACTTATTTATAGAAAAAGTAAAAAATCTTAGAAAAATTGATTTCGATAAAATGTTATTAACCTTTGGAATAAAACCAAAATATGCAGAATCTGGCTATGGCTATATCGAAAGAGAAAAAACTCCCCTATTTAACGAAATTAACAGCGAAAATGAAATCTATAAAGTAAAAAACTTCATTGAAAAACCCAATAAAATCAAGGCTGAGGAATTAATAAAAAATCAGTTAAATTTATGGAACAGTGGAATATTTGCTTTTAGAGCATCGTTTTTTTTAGAGGAGTTAAAAAAAATCTGCCCCGATATTTTTGAGAAATGCCAAAAATCTTATCTAGAATCATCAAAAGATCTTGATTTTAGAAGGCTTAGCAATTCGTTTGAGCAAGTTAAAAATATTTCTATTGACTATGCAATAATTGAAAAATCAAAAAATGTTGCTGTATTACCCATCAATCTTGATTGGAGCGATGTCGGAAGCTGGAAAACAGTTGCTGATATTAGCGAAAAAGACAATAATGGCAATAGCTTAATAGGCAAAGCTTATAGTCTTAATAGTCAAAATTGCTATGTCCATTCTTTAAAATCAATAACTGCAATTATAGGAGTTGATAATTTACTGGTCGTAAATCTAAAAGACACACTTCTTGTTGCTAATAAAAACAATACTCAACAAGTAAAAGAAATGGTTGAAATTTTGCAAAAGCAAAATATTGAAGAAGTTAATTCAATGCCAAAAAAATTTCGCCCTTGGGGAAGTTTTGAAATTATTGATGTTGGCAATAACTTTAAATTAAAAAAAATTATTGTTAAACCGCATTCAGCATTATCGCTCCAGCTACACAACCATCGTTCAGAACATTGGATAGTAGTAAATGGGGTTGCAACAATTATAAAAGGCGATCAATTTTTTATCTTAAATACTGATGAATCAACCTATATAAAATCTGGAACCAAACACAGAATCGTCAATGATTCCGACAATGTTCTAGAAATAATAGAAGTTCAAACTGGAAAATATCTCGAAGAAGATGATATTACAAGGTTTGAAGATTTATATGGTCGCTAAAAAAATTTTCAATGAATTATCTAATTAGTTTCTGCCTAATCTTAATCAATGATTTAAAGCTAGGAGTTAGCAATTTTGCTGGCTTAGTTGCTAATGCTATGTTTTTTGTTATCTTTATTATGATTTTAAATTTAACCATCCCCCATCAAGAAGATTTAAAAACCCAAATGGTGCAAACATTAACCGTTATCAACATCTGTTTCATCACCATGATTAATGGCTTCAATTATCAATTTATAAAAGAAGATTTTGAAGATGGATCAATTGATCAAATATTTTTATCTTGCGAAAGTCTTGAAATAGCAATTGGAGCAAAGGTTTTTGCTAATTGGATAAAATCGAGCTGGTTAACTCTAATTATCTTGCCAATATACATAAATTTTGTTTTTGATTTTAGTCAAATTGCAATCAATAAATATCAATTCATTTTTAAAATAATGTTAGTTTTCTCAATTATTAGCTTTATTCTGAATTCAATAGCAAGTTTATCGGGAAGCATTTCTATTGCTGGTAGCTCATTTCCTCTTTCCGCAATAATAGCACTGCCTTTAATGATACCAACCATATTAATCGGACAAATCGCATTAATTCAAACTCTAGATAATAATATCATATTTGATATTGAAATATTGCTGGGAATGGCAATATTATCATTTATTGGCTCAGTATTTGCGATCTCTAAAATAATTGAAAACTCAAGATAAATAAATTATAATCGAAAAATGAAAATTATTGGAATTGACCCCGGCCTTACTAAAACCGGCTGGGGAATAATTGAAGTGAGCAAAAATAATCTATTGCAATTTATTGCCTGCGGAACTATTTATTCAAAAGCAACAGAAACCATCGATAAAAGATTAAAACATTTCTATAAAGAGTTATCTTTAGTTATAGAATTATATCGACCAGAATTTTCAGCAATAGAAGAAGTGTTTATAAATGTTAATCCTTTATCTTCCTTAAAATTAGGACATATTCGAGGTGCATTAATTTTAACTATTGCGAATTATAACTTGGAAATTGCAGAATATTCAACAACCGCAATAAAAAAAACAATAGTTGGCAATGGCAGAGCCGATAAAAAACAGATTCAATTAATGGTAAAAATGCTAATGCCGAAAGCAGAATTTAAAACTGAAGATGAAGCAGATGCACTCGCAACCGCAATTTGCCATTTTCATAGCCACAAATTAAAGTTCTAAAATGATAATTTTTAAAACATCTCAACAGCCAATAGTAAGAAATTACCACTCTACTCAATTGGGAATTCCAAACATTACATCTAATCAAAGCTTAAAAAATATCGATAAAGCTAATTTTCTCTATAATTTTATCGCTGTTTTTTCTTCAATATTTCTTTCTTCAATTGGATATGGAATATTGATGGTTCTTATATCTTTGCAAGTTGAACATCATATCAAAAACGAAATATTAATTTCAATTTCAACGGCAACTCAAATTAGTTCAGGAGTATTTTTTGCAAGATTCTTGCCGGGCATAGTTGCCAAATATGGAGCATTAAAAACTCTCCGTTTTTACTCAATAATCTCAGCATTATCAGCGGTAATTTTATGTTTTTATTTTAATTATTTTTGGTGGTTAATTGTAATATTAGCATTTGGCATTTCTCTATTTTCTTGCGGTGTCGTTCGTCAAACAATTATGATAGATATTGCTCCCGTTAAATCGCGGGCAATTATTATTTCTTGCGGAACCATGGTAGTTTCTATTGGCAATAGCTTAGGCCCATTGATTTATAACATCGTTAATTTTAACAATCAATTAATCATCCATTTAATTGCTTGCGGTTTCTATTTAGTTTCAATTATACCAATTCTTAGATTAAATTTTAGTAGCAACAATATTTGTGAAGAAAAAAAAATAAGCATTTTTCGATATATCAAAAACTCACCAAAAATAATGTTGGCAGGCTTTTGCACTAGTTATGCACTATCGTCGACTAATGCATTTTTAATAATTTATGGTATCAAAGTTGGTTTATCAACTCGAGATTCTGCAATGCTCCTCTCTACATTGCTTTTTGGCACCATATTATCAATTCCAATTGGCTATTTAGCCGACATAATAAATCGTAGATTATTAATGATATTTTTTGCTTTTATGGCACTCATTTGCTCTTTTTATCTATTATATCAAAATAATGTAAATGAAATAAATCTTGCTTTGTTTTTATTGTTTGGTTTTCTAGCTGGAGTAAAATTACCTGCAATCGTTTTAATTAATGAAAAATATAAACAAACTCAAAGAATTAGTGTAAACACAGCCTTTGCTAAGTTTAGCCTTACTGGAAACATATTTGGGCTTTTTTCAACGGGCTTGTTAATGAAATCAATCGGACCTCAAGGATTATGGGTTTCAATTTGTTTAATCTTAACTATTTTTTTAGTAATTTGCCTTAGTAATTACTTTATAAAAGTTAAAAAAGGTCAATTTGAATTGTCAACAAGAATTTTTATTAAAAAAGAGGAGTCAATTCAACAAGAATAACAATTTCTTCTCTGATTATATTTAATTGATATTGATAGTTGTTTTTTAATATTAATTAGAACTATAAATATCTCTATAAAATATAAAAAATCTAAATAATGCCAAAAAAAATAATTAAAGACCTCAAAATAATAGGAAATTTAAAATTGCTATTTCTTAGCATTTTCATTTTTGCAACGGCAACGGGAATAAATGCTGTAATATTCCCTGCACTGCTTACTATAAACAACATTAGCCCTAGAGCAATGGGTTTTGCAACAATAATAGAAATAGGCTCTGGAATAATTATTTCTTTTGCTCTACCTAAAATAATTGCAAAATTTAGACCAATCCCCTCAATTACCGTCGCTTCTATAATTTATAGCATTGCAATTATTGTTGCTTATTTTTTTATTAATTTTTGGTGCTGGTTATTATTAATATTCACAATGGGAATGTGTTGGTTTACTTGCGTAATTATTAGACAGGCTTGGCTAAATTCTTTGGTTGATAATCAACAGAGAGGAACTGTTATTGGCATATTCAGCATGTTAATTTCTGCTGGTTTAGCGATAGGGCCTCTAATTGTAAACTTTAGCGGAGCAACGAATTATCTAAGCTTTATTATATCTGGTATATTATCCTTTTTTTCGCTAGTTGCTATGCTGTTATTTAAAACCAAATCGACATTTACAATAAATAATCAAAATATTCCCATAAAAACATTTTTTAAAAATAATCCTTTATTAAGTTTTGCAAGATTTTTCCTCGATTTTCAAACATTTTGCTTAATCTCTTTTACCGTTGTGTTTGGCAATAAAATAGGTTTAAGCTTTGAAAAATCAGGCATCTTAATTAGCTCCTACATGGCGAGCGGTTTTAGCGATGTAATAATTGGAATCATGCTACGAAAATATAATCCATATAAAATTATCAATGTCGGCTTTCTTATCTGTTTATCTTGTTTTCTAATTGCTATACTTAGTCATAATTATCAATTATTATTGATTCTATATTTTTTATTTGGAGTAGGAATAGCCTGCATTTTTGTTTCAGTATTTAAAATCACCAATGATTCATATAAAAGCGAAGAATTAATCAGTGCCAATACTACATTTCAAAGAATCGGAGGCCTAGGATCAATCTGCGGAGGTTTGTTAGGCGGTATTTTAATTGATATTTTTGGCTATAATGGCTTTCCAATTGCCATCATAATTGGCTGTATTTCATATTTAACTTTTTTAATATTTTACAAAAATTATCAATGATAAAAAGACCTTTAATTATTGCCGTTGATGGCCCTTCATCTTCAGGCAAGGGAACGTTGGCAGAAAAAATAGCCAACCATTTTAATCTTGCCTATCTTAATAGCGGAGCCCTATTCAGAGCGGTTGCAATGCAAATAATTGAATCGCAGATCGAGTTAGAAAAATTGAACATTCATTTAGAAAAATTAGTCAATAATTTGCATAATTATAATCTACAAAATCCTCAATTATTTAGCGAAGATGTAGGAGTTATCGCCTCACAAATAGCAAAAAATCAAACTTTAAGAGATTCTTTATTAAAATTTCAAAGAGATTTTATAACCATTAATCAACAACCAAACTGCAAATATAATGGTGCAATTATTGATGGTAGAGACATTGGAAGCATTGTTTATCAGCAAGCAGATATAAAATTTTTTATTATTGCCGACCTTGAAATTAGAGCAAAAAGACGATTCGCACAGCTTGTAAAAAACAACCCAAATCTCGAATATCAAACCATTTTTAAACAGCTAGAAAATAGAGATTCTAGCGATATAAACAGAAGCAATGCCCCGCTAATAAAGGTTGCAGATGCAATAGTAATTGATAACGGAACACAAACTATCGATCAAAGCTTTGATGAAATGTCTAAAATTATTACAAAATTCAATAATCAGAAATAATTCACCCTAAAAAAACAATTTAACTATTAAGGGAACCTCTAAAAATCAAAATTTAACCCAATAAATTTCAACTTCAGAGATTTTGTTAGTTTTGAATTTTTAAATTAAAAACTAAGTTCAAAAAATCTTATTTTTACAGCTTAATTTGGCAAGGTTTTTTAAGTTTTTTATGAATTTTGGTTGTGGTTTTTGTGTTT
>CAMDGT010000008.1 GCA_945898025.1 Rickettsia typhi
ATATTCCGCGGTTTCTGCTCCGCTATCATTGCAAATTTTACGAGTAAGTATTTTGTCCATGCATACGGCGCAGGCTTCAACGCCTGAATGAGTATATTTTATTTCGAGTAAATCGAGTAAAGCTTGCATTCTTCCGTCTTCTCCGAAGGTGCCATGCATAGCATTAAATACAAGATCGGGTTTAATTTCTGTTAATTTTGTAAAAATATTTTTATCGACATCTATTTTGATGCTGTTGTAGCCCATTTTAATTAGGCTGTTGTGAACTCCTTCTCCAGAAGCGATAGACACTTCTCTTTCCTTGTTCCATCCTCCAAATAAAGTTGCTATTTTGTGGCTTTTATTTAACATTTTTAGTAAAAATTATTTTTATATCTTTTAAATTAATCATTTTTGTTATTTTAGAATTTTTTAAATGATTTTAGGTGTTTGACTTTTTGTCTGGTGCTTCTTCTGAAATTGAGGCTCCTTTAGCAATATCTTCTTTTAGCTTTTTATTGGCATTAAGCTCTTCAATAACATAAGCGCAAAGATCTTCAAAGGGAACGTTGGTATCTTCTGATATTTTTTGTAATTTTGCAAAGGAATCCATGATTTCAGAAGGGATTGAACCCCCCTTTTCGCTTGAAAGCCATTTATTTTGAAAACATAATGGGTGAGAGTCTTTAGCGGGGCTTCCAACATATAACACCACTGGATAAACCCCTCCATTGTTAAATTGACAATTGGCAGTAAATTTTTTAACCATATTAAAAATTTAAATTATTTGTTGAATGAAGAATTCATAAATGCATTATTACAAATAATCTAAAAATTCTCAACATTTTTTTTATTTTATTTTTAAATAAAAAATTTAATTAAATATACAGACTTTAAGTTTATTGACTAAATTTCTTAAACAAGAAAAATCACTTGAAAATAAAGGATTTTAGTTTTTAATTAAACTGCAAATTAAAAATTTTAATAAATTGCGGTCGTGGCGGAATTGGTATACGCGCAACGTTGAGGTCGTTGTGGGGTAAAACCCGTGGAAGTTCAAATCTTCTCGACCGCACCAGATATTTCTAAAATTAAAATATTGTGTCTAGATTTATATTTATAATAAAATCGATATCAAGCTATCCGCAAGTCTTGAATAACCAAAATAACCAGCATTAATTTTTATAAATATTAATAAATAATTAATTTAATAATTATTGCCCTTGTTTTTATTTAAAAAAATCTTAAATATTTAAGCTCTATTTATTCGTGATTAATAATTGAAAAATTCAAATTTAAATTAAAATGAGCCAAAACAAGCAAAGTAAAAACGATTCTGAATTTTTGCAAACTATAATTTACAATCAGCGATCTTCTTCTTTATTTTCTAAGAGCCCTATTGAAGCAAACTTCCTAGCCTTACCTTTGAGAGATTTAGTTATATTTCCCAAAACTACTAATGCGGTTTTAATTGGTCGCCATAATTCAGTTGCAACTATTGAAAAAGCTAAAGAAAGCAATTTGCCAATTGTTGTTGTTGCTCAAATTGATGCTGAAAATAACGATTTTAACGATGAATCATTATATCATTATGGAACATTGTGCAATATCGTTGAATCAATAAAAACTTCCGATGGCAATGTTAAGGCGATAATTCGTGGTTTAGTAAAGGTGAAAATCGATAAATTCTCTGCTCAGGAAAATCTATTAACATGCAAAGCTTTAATAATTCAAGATGCTGAAGAGGGAAAATCAAGCCCCAACAGAGCTGGCTTGATTAAAAGTTGCATTGAAAACTTTGTCTATTATGCCGAAATAGATAAAAAAATCAACAGAGAGCGAATATCCTTAATTGCAAAAACCGAAAATGGTCATCATTTAGCTTATATTATAGCGACAACAATTAATTTTTCAGTTGTTAATAAACAAGAGATTCTTGCAATTTTTGATATTGATAAAAAATTATATAAAATTATTGAACTTTTAAAAACAGAGATAGAAATAGTCAAAACCGAAGATAGAATAAATCGAAAAATTCAAGAAAAAGTTGCTAAAAATCATCGTGAATTTTATCTCAACGAGCAATTAAAAAACATCAAAAAAGAGCTTGGACAAGAAGAAAATAACGAAATAGAAGATCTTAAAAAGAAAATTATTAAGGCAAAAATGCCGAAAGAAGTTAAGAATAAAGCTGATTTAGAGCTATTGAAGCTTGAAAAAATGAACCCTTTTTCTTCCGAATCTGGAATTGTAAGGAGTTACTTAGAGTGGCTAGTAAGCTTACCTTGGTCTGAGAAATCGAAATTTTCTAATAACATAAAACAAGCAAAAGATATGCTCGATCATCATCATTTTGGGCTTGAAAAGGTGAAAGAAAGAATCATTGAGTTTATTGCGGTGCAAATGAAAACCAAAAACTCTAATGATTCTCGTAGTCCAATCTTATGTTTAGTTGGTGCTCCCGGAGTTGGCAAGACATCTCTTGCAAAATCTGTTGCCGAGGCGCTGGGAAGAAAATACATCAAAATATCTCTTGGTGGAGTTAGAGATGAATCTGAAATAAGAGGTCATCGTCGAACCTACATAGGAGCAATGCCGGGTAAGATAATTCAATCAATGAAGAGGGCTAAAACTATTAATCCCTTAATTTTACTTGATGAAATCGATAAAATGTCGTTTGATTTTCGCGGAGACCCCTCTTCTGCAATGCTAGAAGTGCTTGACCCTGAGCAGAATAAGAGTTTTTCCGATCATTATCTAGAAGTTGAATATGATTTATCAAGGGTTATGTTTGTTGCAACAGCTAATAATATTAGCAACATTCCAGCACCACTAAAAGATAGAATGGAAATAATTAATCTTTCTGGCTACACTGAAAATGAAAAGCTTCATATTGCAAAGAATCATTTAATTAAACAGCAAATCAAAGAAAACGGATTAAAAGAATCTGAATTTAAAATTAACGACGAAGCCTTGCTAGAACTGATTCGTAAATATACTTTTGAGGCGGGGGTTAGAAATTTAAACCGAGAGCTTGCTAATCTGGCAAGAAAAGCGGTTAAAGAAATCATCTGTAATGAAGATAAAGCAATTAAGATAAATAAAAAGAATCTTGCTGAATATGCAGGCTCTGCTAAATATTCATTTGGAGTCGCAAAAATTGAAGATGTTGTTGGTGTTAGTACTGGACTCGCATACACTAGCTACGGTGGAGATCTACTCGATATAGAGGCTCTTAAATTTGAAGGAAGCGGCAAAATACAAATTACTGGCAAATTGGGAGATGTTATGAAAGAATCTGCGCAGGCAGCATTGAGTTATGCTCGTTCAATTGGAGGTGAGTTAAAAATTGATGCAAAAAAATTTAAAGCATTTGATTTTCATATCCATGTTCCAGAAGGAGCTACTCCTAAAGATGGTCCTTCGGCAGGTGTTGCACTTTGTGTTTCTTTGGTTTCCGCAATGACCAATATTAAAGTTCGTAAAGATATTGCAATGACAGGAGAAATAACTCTTAGCGGTAAAATACTGCCAATTGGCGGCTTGAAAGAAAAATTACTAGCTGCTTTAAGGGGTGGCATAAAAACAGTTTTAATTCCCGATGAAAATAAAAAAGATTTAAAAGAAATGCCTAAAGAAGTGTTGGATAAATTAAGAATTATGCCGATTAGCCATATAAGGCAAGCTCTTGACGAGTGTTTGGTTTCTAATAATCTTGGAAATAATAAAAATACTTGATGCTTTACTTTTATTCTTAATAATGCTTTAATTTTACTATGAAGCAAATTCATGTTATTGCTGGACCAAACGGAGCAGGAAAAAGCTCTTTTGCTAGAGTTAGTTTATTGCCACAATTTCTTAGAAGTAATGAGTTTGTTAACGCCGATGAAATAGCTAAAATAATTGCTTCAGAATATCCTTTAACTTTTTCTGCAAAAGCAGGTCGTTTAATGCTTAAAAGAATGAAGTATTTAGTTGAAGAGGGTTTAGATTTTGCTTTTGAAACAACCTTATCAGCAAGAAGCTATTTAAAATTTATTGAATATGCTAAATCTAGGCAATATAAAATTAATTTAATATTTCTAGCTCTCGATAATATTGAGTTAGCTAAAAATCGAGTTGCAACTAGAGTTAGCAAGGGTGGGCACAATGTAGAAGATGTAATAATTTTTCGAAGATTCAAAAGAGGAATTATTAACTTGAAAGATTATTTAAAAATTGTAGATACTGCATTAATATATGAAGCTAGCGGTCTAGAATTGATTGAAATCGCTAAAAAAATTGATAATGAAATATTAATAATTAATCAAAAATTATGGGAGCAAATAAATGTTTAGTGAAGATTTGATAAGAAAAGCAGAAGCTGGAATGAAAGAAAGCAACAAGATATTAATTCAAGAACTAGTTGCTGATCTAGAACAAAAAGGCATCTTTCCTGCAATTACAATTAATGGTAAAGTTAGTAGTCTAAAAATTTTTGACGCAGAATTAAAAAAATTTGAAAAAATTCTTGATGATAATGGTTTTGGTAAAAAAGATTTTTGCTTAATGATAGATTCAAATGTTGATGATTCATTACCAAGAAAAGATATTAAAAAACATGTATTTATCGTTGATAAGAAAACTGGTAGAATTAAAAAATACTCTCTTAAAACCTGGGATTCCTCTATTTTAAGAGATATAAATAAAAAAAAGTTTTTTTACGATTAAATATTCGCTCATTAAATATTCGCTCATTAAATATTCGCTCAATAATAATATTATTATTGAATTTTTAAATATTGCATTTCTCAATAATTGAATTGTAATATTAGCAACAATTAATTTCCCTCCTTATTTGGAGTTTTATTTATAAATAAATATGAAAAACGAACATAATATTATTGCTGCCACCATCTTGTCTGCAATTGTTTTATTGAGCTGGTCTTGGTTTTATGAAAAGCCAAAAGCAGAGAGAATAGCCAAACAAAAAACTTTTATGCAATCTCAAAATTCTCAAGCTAATGGCGATTCCGCCTTATCTTCAGTTTCTAGTGATAAAAACCTAAAAAATATTGATTCTGCAATCAGTAACCTGGCTTCTTCTGCAAACATTCAGAGCAATACATTAATTCAAGATAGAAAAGAACAAATTGCAAAAACTGCTCAAGATAGAGTATTGATTGATAATGGCACGGTTAAAGGTTCTATTTATCTTAAAGGAGCAAGATTCGATGATTTAACATTGTCTCATCATTTCACTGATTTAACTAAAAAAGATCCCGTAGTTTTATTTGCTCCAAATAACAGTAGAGAGCGATATTTTGCTGATTTTGGCTGGGTAGCAAATCAGCATGAGGGTCAAAATATCGACATGCCAAACTCTGAAACATTGTGGGTTGCTAATCGTAAAAAGCTTGAAATTAATAGCCCCGTAACATTAAGTTGGAAAAATCGTCAAAATATTGAGTTTATTATTAAAGTTGAAATTGATAAAGATTATCTAATCTCCTTAACGCAACAAATTAATAATAATTCAGATAAGGCGATTAGAGTGGCTAGTTATGGAAGAATAAACCGTGCCCTAGGAAAAGTTGATAAATCGAATTATATTCTTCATGAAGGTCCAATTGTTGAATTAGATGGCAGAATAACCGAAACTTCCTACGAAAAGCTTGTTAAAATCAAAAAACAACCATTTCAAAATTCTGTAGAAAAAGAAAAATCAAATATTTGGCTAGGATTTAGTGATAAATATTGGCTTAGCGCCATTGTTCCAGCGGGCAAGACTTCTTATCAAATTGATTTTAAGCAACAAGATTTAAATAATTTGAAAAATTTTGTGGTGCAATTTCTATCCGATGAATTTATTGTCGATGCTAAAAGTAGCAATATTTTTCAACAGCATTTATTTGCTGGGGCAAAGAATGTGAAGCTCCTTGATTATTATGCGAAAAAACTCTCTTTGAAGCTATTTGACCGTGCGATTGATTTTGGTTGGTTCTATTTTTTAACGAAGCCTTTCTTTTTTGTTGTTGACTTTTTATATGAAATTTTGAAAAACTTTGGATTGGCAATTCTTGTAATGACTATTCTGGTTAAATTGGCTTTATTTCCAATGGCGAATAAATCATTTGCGGCAATTGCAAAAATGAAGAAATTGCAGCCGAAAATTGGAAAGTTGCGAGAACAATATGGTAGCGATAAAATTCAATTAAATAAAGAATTGATGGAGCTTTATAAAAGAGAAAAAGTCAACCCTGCTGCAGGATGTTTGCCAATAATAATCCAGATTCCAGTATTCTTTGCTCTTTATAAGGTATTATTCGTTACTATTGATATGAGACATGCTCCATTTTATGGCTGGATAAAAGATCTCTCTGTATCTGACCCTACTTCAATTTTTAATTTATTTGGCTTGTTGCCATTTCCTTCTTTTATCAATATTGGTATATGGCCAATTTTGATGGGAGTAACGATGATTATACAGCAAAAGCTTAACCCCACAACTACCGACCCAATTCAGGCAAAAATATTCAAATTAATGCCTTATGTCTTAACTGTAGTATTGGCTAATTTTCCTGCGGGGCTAGTTATATATTGGACTTGGAGCAATATATTGTCAATTCTACAGCAATGGTTAATTGTTAAAAAGCATCGTTAATATTTTTAGCAATGATAAATTTTGTTAATTTAAAAAATTTTAATCAGTTAAGTCGCCTTTTACTTCTTGCTTTTTCGCCAATTTTAATATTGTTAATTTATTTGACTGGAGTTGCAATTATCAATTCTCCAGTTGATTATCAGCAAGGAAATGCGGTAAAAATCATGTATATTCATGTTCCTTCTGCTTGGATGTCGATGTTAATTTACAGCTTCTTAGCGATTTTTAATTTATCTGCTTTTATTTTTCGCAATCCATTTTTTTATATAATATCAAGATCAATTGCAATAATTGGTGCAAGCTTTACCGCAATCACTCTAATTACAGGTTCGATATGGGGTAAGCCAATTTGGGGAACCTACTGGGCTTGGGATGCTCGCCTTACTTCGATGTTAATTTTATTTTTTTTATATCTTAGCTATATAATTTTAACTAATTCTTTTTCTGACCGCGATAAAGCCGATAAAATATCTGCAATTATTGCTATTGTTGGCTTTGTCAATATTCCATTTATAAAATTTTCAGTTGAATATTGGAGCTCTCTTCATCAGCCAGCTAGTATAATTAGGAGCAAAGGAATTGCGATACATTCTTCAATGTTGAAGCCTTTATTACTAAGCTTTGCAACTTTTTTAATATTATCTGTTTTACTTTCTTTAATTAGAATAAAAACTCTAATTAATATCAATAAAATCCATCGTAAACTTAAAATAAACTAGTTATGACTTATGTTGTTACTGATAATTGTGTGATGTGCAAATACACAGATTGTGTTACAGTTTGCCCCGTTGATTGTTTTTATGAAGGCGAAAATATGTTGGTTATTGATCCTGAGGGCTGTATTGATTGTGGAGTTTGTGTTCCAGAATGTCCGGCAGAGGCTATATCTCCTGAATCCGCTAATTTGATTGAATGGATAGAGATTAACCGTAAATATGCTAAAGAATGGCCGGTGATTACAAAAAGAAAAGATCCAATGCCACAAGCAAAAGATTTTGATGGCTTAAAAGATAAATTTAAGAAATTTTTTAATAACAAATAGTTAATTAATATATGGCAGGACACTCGCAATTCGCTAATATTAAGCATCGTAAAGGTGCTCAGGATGCTAAAAAAGCTAAAATATTTACTAAAATACTAAGAGAAATAACCGTATCCGCAAAATCTGGACAACCAGATCCTAATTTCAATCCTCGCTTAAGAAATGCAATTATTGAAGCTAGAAATCATAATTTGCCAAAAGATAGAGTGGAGGCGGCAATTAAAAAAGTTATTGCCGGCAATGATACTGATAATTTTGAAGAAATTCGCTATGAAGGTTATGGAATAAACGGTGTTGCTGTAATAGTTGAGGCACTAACCGATAACCGCAATCGCACTGCTAGCGAGGTGAGAAGTATTTTTGCTAAAAATGGCGGTGTTCTTGGTGAAACTGGTTCCGTAGGGTTTTTATTTGAAAGAATAGGAATTATAAAATTTTTCAGAAACAATATGTCAAATGATGTTTTTTTTGATATAGCAATTGAAGCTGGTGCAAGCGATGTTTATAGCGATGAAGAGTTTCATATTGCGATTACTAATCCCGATAATTTTATCAATAGTCGTGATTTTTTAATAGAAAAGCTTGGCGATTCAGTTTCTGCAAAGCTTGACTGGAAAGCTAAAAACACTGTTGAGCTTGGTTATGAAAAGGCTCAAACTATTGCTAAGATGATAGATGCCCTAGAAGATTGCGATGATGTTCAAAATGTAACCGCCAATTATGTGTTCATTGACAATAATTAGCGGTTAATTTTTAGCCAACTATATACTTTGTTAACCAAAACAGTTTACTTTTAAAAAGTTATAGTTTATAACAAATCAAGTTAAATTATTGTTATAACTATATGAATTTATTAAATTTTCAAAAGAAATTCGCAGATGAGCAAGCTTGTACAGATTGGCTTATCAATGAAAATTTGGTTCAAAAGAAAATATGACTTGCCCACATTGTGATTGTAATAAAACATACAAGTTTAAAAACGACAAAACCTTTAAATGCTCATCTTGTTTAAAACAATTTTCAATTCGTATAGGTACGATTTTTGAAGACTCAAATGCTCCACTTTTAAAATGGTTTTTTGCAATTTATCTTTTCACATCTTTGAAAAAAGGAATTTCATCAATTCAACTATCAAAATATATTGGAGTTACTCAAAAGACAGCTTGGTTTATACTACAAAGAATTAGAGTTGCAATGGAAGATGAAACAATTCAATTTGAAGGTATATCTGAAATTGATGAAGTATAATGCCCCCCAAAAACTAGACCAAATTTTTGCTTTATTATAGGAGAAAATTTATGGATTTTATCCATAAATTTTTTTATTATTAATAAAAATAATTTGGTTAAATTTATGTCAAAAATACGCAAAAAACACAGTAAAGAATTTAAGTTCAAGGTAGCGATTGAAGCTATAAAAGAACAAAAAACAACCGCTATGATTTGTAAAGAATTTTGTGTTTGTGAAAGCCAAGTAAATGCTTGGAAAAAACAATTAAAAGAAAGTGGTTCTTATATTTTTGAAAATAATATAAATTCTTCTAAAATCAAGAACCAAGATGATCTAGAGGCTAAAATAAAAGAGTTAAATGAATATATCGGCGAATTATCTGTAGAAAATAAATTCTTTAAAAAAAAATTAAATTTTTAAATAAAGAACAAAAAATGCAAATGATTGACCAAAGCTTTAACGATTTGAGTTTAAGAGAACAATTTTTTCTCTTAAACTTGAATCGGAGCAGTTATTATTATCAAGCAATTGAGCCAAATGATATTGATCAAAATATCGCTAATAAAATCAACGAATTATGGCTTAAATATCCATTTTATGGTTATCGCAAGATTACAGCAGTTCTAAGGCGTGAGGGATTTCTAGTTAATCATAAAAAAGTTTTTCGTTTAATGGGGGAAATGAATTTGAGTGCAATATTTCCTAGAGCTAATAAAAACAAATGGATCAAAGCAAATCAATCACAATATCCTTATTTATTGAAAGATTTAGCGATAGAAAAAACCAATCAAGTTTGGGCTACAGATATTACTTATATAAGGATTCATAGTGGTTTTGTTTATTTTTTGGCGATAATAGATTTATACAGCAGATTTATTTTATCGGCATATTTATCAACCAGCTTGGAAGCTGATTTTTGCGTTGAAATGTTAAAAATATCTTTAGAAAAATATCAAAATCCAGAAATATTTAATACCGATCAAGGTAGCCAGTTTACTAGCTTTAAATGGTGCGATTTATTAAAGGAAAAAAATATAAAAATTAGTCATGATGGTAAAGGCAGGTGCTTTGACAATATTGTAAATGAAAGGTTGTGGCGAACTGTAAAATATGAAGAAGTTTATCTTAAAAGTTATAATTCTGTAAATGAAGCAAGAATGCAATTAATGGATTTTGTAGAGTTTTATAATCATCAAAGACCGCATCAATCTTTGAAATACAAAACTCCTGCTGAAGTTTATTTTGCAAAAAAAATTGCAAATTAATTTCACGCGAATTAGCGTGGTGGTGTTTAAAAGATTTCGATAAATTTTAACAAAATTTATCGAGGATTACTCCTATCGTGGAGAAAAAAATTGGTCTGGCTGGATGGGTGAACTATACTTTATGATTAGACTTAAAAAAACTTTCTTTTATAAGTGTGCTTAAAATATTATCAGCTTTTGATGGATTAAAAGCATCCCTGCCAAAGTACGGCGAGTCATCTAATAACTTGTTATATTGCTTCACATAATCTTTTATATTGTTGGCAACAGTTTTATTTTTTAATAGCTCTAAAACTTTTTCATTAAAAATTGTGGAATATTTAATTGTGGAATATTTAACATCAACGAAATCGTTATCTTTAATTGCAATTTTACCCAAGAATTCAAAAAAATTACCATTTGTATCTTTAAAATCAGATAATATTGTTTTTTCAATTTTATCTTGTTTTACACCAGATGCTCTATTGAGTGCCAATGTTAAGGATTTTTTAGTCAATACAATGCTGTCAAATATTTTGTCATATTCCTTTTTTCGTTCGTCATCGACAAGCAATTTTGATGCATTCTTAGATTCATAAAATGACTCATAAGGCTTAATAACAAAAATATCATTACTTGTAATCTCATCATCGCCGAATTTAATATCATATTCAGATTTTAGACCGTGCAACTCATCCCGAGGTTCTGATTTTTGTTGTAACTGAAAAAATGTCCGTGCAAAAGAAGTTTTCATTACACCATTTGAAGCATATATGACAAAAGTTTTACATTCTGAAAAATCAAAATCTTGTTCTAGGCTTTTAATTCCGTAGCAGTTTTTAAGTTTGATATTTAATTTCATTTCAATAGGAGGCGATTAAGAGGTTGATCGTTGCTATGATAGTCGGTATTTCTAATTGTCAAGGTAAAAGCATATTTTGCAAATCAATCTATAGCTATGATATTAAAATTTATAATTTATAATTTAATTTATTGGGTTGATTTTGGGGCATTCTTCTTGTTGCAAATTGGCAATTCTTATTCTTTGTGATAGGGGTGTCCTGCAATAATGGTTTGGGCTCGATAAATTTGTTCAATTAATATTATGCGGGCAATCATATGAGGCATTGTCATTGCTCCTAGGGATAGTTGCAAATTTGCCAATTCTAAAACTTCTTTAGCTAAGCCAAAAGCTCCGCCGATTACAAAATTAAGTTCCGAGCAACCATTTAATTGATAATCCGCAATTATTTTACTAAAATTAAAGCTTGAAAATTGTTTACCGTTTTCATCAAGAGCAATTAATTTTGAATTATTGCTAAATTTTGAGTTGCTTTTATAAGCCTTGATAATTAACATTGCTTCGGCTTTTTTATATTGCTCGATTTCATTATTATTGAAATTTTTCGTTGAGCTTTTTAAATTAATTTCAATAATTTCTAATTTCCATTTTAATCTTTTTTGATAATCTTTTAAAATGGTTTGAAATGAAGAATCAAGATTTCCTGAACCTAGTTTTCCTGAGCCTAGTTTTCCACAGGCAATAACATTAATTTTCATAATTTTCAAATATGATTGAAGCAAGTTTTAGTAGGGTTGGTAGTCAAGATTATAATATTGAGAATTCTCAAACATTAATTCGCCACGATTTTACAGTTGAAGAAATATTATCTCTATTCGATTTACCTTTCAATGATTTAATTCTTAAATCTGCCCAAATTCACCGTAAAGTTCATCCGGCTAATCAAGTGCAAGTTAGTAGTTTATTGAGTATAAAAACTGGTTCTTGTCCAGAAAATTGTAAATATTGTCCGCAATCGGCGCACTATAACACTGGGCTTGAAAAAGAGCAATTGATGGCGATTGACAAAATTATTGAATCGGCGATTGATGCTAAAAATGCAGGAGCTTCTCGTTTTTGCATGGGTGCAGCATGGAGAAGCCTTAACGATAGAGATGTTGATCAAATTTGTAAAATAGTGCAATCGGTAAAAGAAACTGGTCTTGAAACCTGCATGACTCTCGGCATGCTAACAGCAGAGCAAAGCTCTAAATTAAAAGATGCGGGGCTTGATTTTTATAATCACAATATTGATACTTCGCCCGAATTTTATTCAGAAATCATTACCACCCGCAACTTTTCTGATAGGCTTCAAACCCTTGAAAATGTTAGAAAATCTGGAATCAATGTGTGTAGTGGGGGAATTGTCGGCATGGGGGAATCCCGTATCGATAGAGCCAGAATGTTGATTATACTTGCTAATTTGCCTAGCCATCCGCAATCAGTTCCAATTAATATGCTGGTAAAAGTAGCGGGAACTCCGCTTGAGAATATTGAAAATCTTGATCATTTTGAATTTGTTAGAACTATCGCTATTGCTAGAATTATGATGCCAGAATCGGTAGTGAGATTATCAGCGGGAAGAAATGAAATGAACGAACAAACTCAAGCTTTGTGTTTTCTTGCGGGAGCCAATTCAATTTTTTATGGTGAAAAGCTCCTAACCACCGACAATCCAGAAATAGCAAGAGATCAAGAATTATTTAATAAATTAGGAATTGTTGCAAAATAAATGTCTACCTTACTGCCCGCAATGTCAAAAAAAAATAATGGCACGGAAAAAGAAATTACCGCCCTTACATCTCATCTATTAGAAAAAAAAGAGCTTGCTAATTTTGAAATAGAGCAAGTGGTTATTGGTAGCATTATCACCAATAATAACTATTATGAAAGAGTGTCTGAATTTCTACAGCCACAGCATTTTTATTATCCTGCTCATCAGGCTATTTATGAAAAAATAGTTGCCAACCTTGAGAAATCGCAGGTTGCCAATCAAATGACTCTAAAACAATTTTGCATTGATAATCATTTAATAAAAGAGCAGGGTGGAGCTAATTATCTAGTAGAATTAATTTACAGAGCATCTTCAATTATTGATATTGTTGAATATGCTACTATTATCTATGATTTATTTTTAAAAAGAAAGCTTGCAATTATTGGCGAAGATATAGTTATCAATGCTTTTGATAGTCAAAAAGAGGCTTTAGCAAGTCAACAAATCGAAATGGCAGAAGCAAAATTATTTGAACTTACTGAAAATAGTAATGGAAAAAGCGATTTCCGCAATATCTCTTTATCGCTAAAAGAGGCTCTTCAAAATATTGCAATTGCTAGGCAAAGCGATAGTAGTATCAGCGGTATTTCAACTGGTTTGATAGATGTTGATAAAATGCTTGGTGGAATGCAAAGGTCAGATTTAATCATACTTGCTGGTCGCCCTTCAATGGGTAAAACCGCTCTTGCGATTAATATCGCGGTCAATGCTTGTAAAATATTAAATGACGACAACTCTGAAAAACAGAAGGCGGTAGGTTTTTTCTCGCTTGAAATGTCTGCTCAACAATTATCAGCAAGAATTTTATCAATGGAAACTAGTGTTAATGCAACCAAATTCCGCACTGGTCAGATTGATGAAAATGAATGGGAGGTTATCGCCACAAGAAGTGGTCAAATTTCAAAACTGCCATTTTTTATTGACGATACTCCTGCATTATCAATTTC